>JBEIEI010000053.1:0-14002 GCA_040382975.1 Flavobacteriales bacterium | reverse complement strand
TTTGGTAAGCTGCCATCTCCAAATTGCCATTGGCAGGTTTTAATTGATCCTGTTGCAATGGTAGATGAGTTAGTGAATGATATGCATGAACCATTGCAACCCTCTCTGTTATTGGCGGCAAAAGCAGGTACCGGTTTTGGATTTACACGTACCGATTGAGACTTAACATTCACACAGCCAAAAACTGTTTGAACTTCTAATTTCACTAAATACGTGCCATTGGAAGTGTAAGTGTATTGCGGACTGTGAATTAGATTATCTATTACATTATCTCCGTTAAAATCCCATTGGTTACTAATGATGGGACCACCAACAGAAGTAGAGGTATTAATCAATTTTGTTGCATCGCCTAAACAAGTTGAATTAGCGGTGAAATTTGCAACAGGATTAGCATGTACAATAACCGAATTGATTTTAGTAGCAGCACATTGGTAGTTGCTAAAAGCTTGCAATTTAGTGTTAAAGTTTCCGTAATTAGGAAAAACAATAGATGGATTTACAGAAATAGTATCATCCCAAATTCCATCGTTCTGAAAATCCCAACGCCATTTTGTGATCGTTCCGCCGCTAATGACTGTTGAGTTGTTATATTGAGTTGTTTGGTTTAAACAAGCATTGTTTGAAGTAAAGTTTACATTTGGAAGGTTGTAAATATTAACCAAAGCAGTATACGTGTTGCTGCAATTAAAATTAGAAGTTGCAGTTAATTGCACAATATAATTGTTGGCAATACTATAGTTTATTTGCGGGTTGGTTTGCGAGGATGTTTGTTGGTTACCAAAATTCCAAACATAAGAAGCAATTGTATTACCTGCAGCTACTGTTGTTAAATTAGTAAAGGTAGAAGCAGTGCCATAACATTTGTTTTCTGCAAGGAAAGATGCTGTTGGTACCGCATGAACTACTACAGTTTTAGTTGTTGTGTTAATACAATTAAAATTGCTAATAGCCGTTAAGCTTGCGGTGTAATTGCCAACAGCCAGGTAAATATAATTAGGGTTTAGTAAAGTAGAAGTTGGATTGCCGATGTTATCAAAATTCCAGATAAAATTAGTGATGCTTCCGGAGCTGATAGAACTGGTGTTTGAGAAAAAGGTAGGAGCTCCTAAACAGGCATCATTATTAGTAAAAGAAACAATCGGTAACGGATGAATTACTAAGTTACTGGTATAAGTGGATACACAATTTTGATTACTAGTAGCAGTTAAGGTTACTTGAAATGTGCCACTGGTATTATAATTATAGCTTGGATTTGTTAAAGTAGAATTATTGCCATTACCAAAATTCCATGCATAAGAACTAATATTACCGGTAGGAATGGTTGAACCATTTACAAAATTAATATTTGCATTTTGACACGAAGCAGGAGCTGTAAATAATGCATTTGGAAATGGATAAATTGCCAAGTTTTGTGTTGCGGTATCGCTGCATCCTTGATTAGATATAGCAATTAAACTAACTGAATAATTTCCCGGACCAGCAAAATTATATACAGGGTTTTGAGCAGATACAGTAGGTGTATTACCAAAATTCCAAATATAATTTGAAATAGAACCATTGCTGATACTGGATGTATTTGTAAATGTGTATTGTGTGGCACATGCATTTGGCGCAATGCTGTTAAAGGATACGGTTGGTTTTTGATAATTAGAAAGTGTGTAAGTAAATTCCGGTCCGGTGCAACCTGTAACTAAAGTGGTTTGGCAAGAGTATACCCCAACAGCAGAAACGTTTACACAAGTGCCGGTGTTGTTTAATAAACCCGGGCCGCTCCAGGTATAAGACCCAAAACCGTTAGGTGCACAAAATGATGCAGTAGTTCCTGCACAAACAGTATCGGCAGATCCTTTAATGAAAGAAGAACAGATACCATCAATGTATGCGTAACCATAATGTCCGCCTAATGCACAATCATATGTGCTAAAGCGTATAGTTACATTTTGGCCAATATAATTTGTAAGGTCAACTATTACGTTTGTCCATGGTTTGTAAACAACACCCGGTAAATTGGGTGAATTAAAAAAGCCCGGAATGTTTCCGCCGGCCGCTACGTTATAAAAAGTACATGGAATTTGTACACCTAAACTGTCTAACATTTCAATTTGAAACGATGGTTGTTGTGCAACTGTGTGACCGGGATCTTGAAAAACCACAGCATAACGGTAGGTGAAATTTGCGTTAGCGGCACTTACCATAAATGTTTGCGATACTCTATCAGCCTCGCCGCCTGTTTGATTATCACCCAATTTTAAAGAAAAATTTCCTCCTGCTGCAACAATAGGAAATCCTCCGGCAGGATCAACTCCTGCGCCGGTCATAATATTTTGTATTCCTCCCGGGTTTGGGCAACATCCAAGCGGATTAAAGATTGGGTGAAACCCAGAAGTAGGGGTCCATCCATTTAAATTGCCACCTTCAAAATCGATGTTTACACAAGGGCTGGCAAAGGTATTGTTTGGATCTTGAGAGGTTATTGGTTTTTGATTTGTTTGATCTTGTTGACTTGCGTGAAGTCTTTGGTGAGAAGAAATAAATTCTTTTCTATCTTGCGCAGTTAGATTTATTTTATCTGCGTATGCATTCCATAAATTAGAATTAAATGGAGTGGCTGTTTGATTAGCTGTTGTATTTTTTGTTTGGCCGATTATTATTGTCTGAACAATAACGCCAAGCAGGGCGATAAGGTAGATTTTTGTTTTCATGACAATGAGATTTTAGTTGGGTAAGTGTTCTTTTAATTGTTGTTTTCATGGTAATGTTTAAACTTTAATTTTTTTGTTAAGGTTCCTAATTATTTTTAACCGATGCCTTAAAACTATTGATTTTAATGGTGTTTTAACGAATAGCGGTTTTCTATTAATATTTAACGAAAAGAAAATAGAAAGGTTGTGTTTGGTTACATACAATTTTTTGTTGTTTGCAATAAAATAGATGAATGCTCAAGAAACAAAGTTCTAAACAGAAAAATTTATCGCCCAAAAGGCAATATTTATTTGCCTAGATTTTTACTCGAAAATAAAAGTGGTAATAAATTTGATACAGATGGACTGATAAAAACCTCTCCGCTTTCTCCTCCCATAATTAAACGAATAGGGAAATTAAATTTAATTTCATATTCCGCCATTGCCTGTCTGCAAGAGCCGCAGGGAGGCACAGGCACATTAATGGTTTGGTTTTTTGAGATGGCAGAAATGGCTATTGCAATAATTTTTTTATTAGGGTGTTGAGAGGATGCATAAAAAATCGCCACTCTTTCGGCACATAATCCCGAAGGATAGGCTGCATTTTCTTGATTGTTACCTGTTATTATTTCACCGTCTTCCAACAGCAAAGCAGCACCAACACTAAAATTAGAGTAGGGGGCATGCGCATTTATCAGTGCTTTTTTTGCCGCAATTAAAAGGTTTTTATCCGATTTGTTAAGCTCTTCGGCCGATTGGTAAAGCTCGTAAGAATAATTACCTGTGATCTGTTTTGGCATAATTAGGTTAAATATAATTAAATGATTTTAATTAATAGATCAACTTATTTTTTCAGCAGCTTCTTGTCCAACAAGACTGCCAATGGCAACACCCATACCTCCCATACGCACTGCTGCTAATACATTGGGGTAAACAAGTTTTATTATAGGTTTTTTTTCACTGCCAACACCCATTATTCCGCTCCATCTGTGATCTATTTCAAAGGGCGTGTAGGGTAAGATCATTGTTTTCAGAAGATGATCGAGGTTTTTTTGGATCTTTGTATTAAGGTTAAGTTCGGTGGTTGTTTCTCCTTTAAGATCAAGGTTTCGTCCTCCACCAAACAAAACTCTTCCGTCTATATTTCTAAAATATAATAGCCTTCATCATAATGAAATGCACCTTTTATTTTTAAATTTTTAATAGGTTTTGTTATTAAAACTTGCGCTCTGGCGGGGTTCACATCCGGCAGGTTTAATAATTGTTTTGCAAATCCATTAGTGGCAACCACTACTTTTGATGCTGTAAATAAACCATAATCACTTTTTAATTCTACCAAATTGTTTAAGTTGTTGATCTTTGTAATAGTAATGTTGTTTAATATAGTAACACCTAGTTTTTGAGTAAGTTCAATAAGGTTTTGCATCATTAAATTTGTATCAATTTGTCCTTCATAATTATTTAAAATAATACCATTGATGTTCTTAAAATTCAGGTTTTTTAAAGTAACAGTTGAATAGCATTTTTTTAATCCTAAAGTGTTTTTGATTTTTTTATTTAATTCTTCAATTTTTTCTGCGCAACTAGTATAGTTTTTCTCTTTATCAAATAACTCGTATCCACCTAAACCCTTATATCCTAGGTGTTTATCTCCCAGGCGTTTTCTTAATAATTCAAGTCCCTGCCACCTCATTTCAACCGTTTTCCATACGGTTTCATCGGACATTTTTGTTAAATCGTCTAATAATTCGCTTACACTTCCAAAACAAGCAAAGCCTGCATTTTTAGTACTTGCACCACTTGGTAAAATACCTCTTTCTAAGATCAAAACACTGGCTTTTTTGTGTTTTTGCTTGTAGGAAATTGCTGTACTAAGCCCTACAATTCCGCTCCCTACAATAATAAGATCGTATTTCTTAAATAGAAATTTCTTCTCCCAATAGCTATGATTACCGATTTTAGACATTTTAAATAAAAAAAATTAAGAAATAATTTATAAATTTTCAGTAAATTTAGTTTCTAATTCGGCTACTACAAACTAAGGTATGATTATTAAGCGTATTTTTTTTTTATTTTTTTTACTTACTTCCTCATTACCTTATCTTGCTCAAACGATTCCTTTAAGATTTGAAGGTAATGTTACCGACGAAAGTTCTAATTTGGTTGGCGCTACAATTCAGATCACTCAAGGAGGAAAGGTTGTGCAATCAGCCATGACAGATGGAAGTGGGAATTACTTTTTTTCTTTGCCTTTGGGAGCCGAATATTTGGTTGTTGTTTCTAAAGATGGATATGTTTCTAAAAAATTCTCGGTAAATACGTTAGGAGTTCCTCCTGAAAAAGCAACCTCTAAATTTGCAGATATTGAAGCTAGCTTATCACTGTTTAAGCGTTACGAAGGGGTGGATTATTCCCTTCTCAATCAACCTTTAAATAAATACAGTTATAATCCCTATAAAGATAATTTTGAATATGATAAAGCTTACTTGGAGCAGATGATTGCAGGAATGCAAACCATTAAAGAGGCCGAAAAAGCTGCAAAAAATAAAGAAAAAGAAAAGGAAGCGAATTATCAGGCGTCTATAAAGGCAGGAGATAAAGCTTTTGGAAAAAAAGAATGGCAAGGGGCAATTGGAAATTATCAATCCGCGTTAGTAATAAAACCAACTGAAACTTATCCAAAAGAACAAATTACCAATATCAATAAAATAATTGCAGATGCTGAAGCGCAGGCTAAAGCAGCCGCTGCTGCAAAAGCGAAAGCAGAAGCAGAGGCGGCAGCAAAAGCAAAAGCTGAAGCCGATGCAAAAGCTAAGGCTGAGGCAGATGCAAAAGCAAAAGCAGCAGCAGAGGCAGCAGCAAAAGCCGCTGCAGAGAAAGCCGCTGCAGATAAATTAGCAAAAGAAAAAGCGGATGCTGAAGCTGCAGCAAAGGCTAAAGCAGAAAAAGAATTGGCTGATAAACTAGCAAAAGAAAAAGCAGAGAAAGCCGCTGCAGATAAATTAGCAAAAGAAAAAGCAGATGCAGAAGCAGCAGCAAAGGCCAAAGCAGAAAAAGAATTGGCAGATAAGTTAGCAAAAGAAAAAGCAGCAGCAGACGCCACAGCAAAAGCAGCTGCAGATAAGGCTACAGCGGATAAGTTAGCGGCTGAAAAAGCAGCAGCAGAAGCTGCTGCAAAAGCAAAGGCAGAAAAAGATAAGAAAGATGTGGAAGCTAAGACCAAGGCAGATGCAGAAGCAGCAGCTAAAAAAGCGGCTGACGAATTAGCGGCCGCTAAAGCAAAAGCAGATAAGGATCTCGCAGTTAAGGCTGCTAAAGACAAAGCCGATGCTGAAGCAAAAGCAGCAGCCGAAGCAGCAGCAAAGGCAAAAGCAGAAAAAGAATTAGCAGATAAAGTAGCAAAAGAGAAAGCAGCCGCAGAGGCAAAAGCAAAAGCCGAGGCTGATGCTGCGGCAAAAAAAGCTGCCGATGAATTAGCAGCAGCTAAAGCAAAAGGTGATAAAGAACTAGCAGATAAATTAGCCAAGGAAAAGGCAGAAGCGGATGCTAAAGCCAAAGCAGAAAAGGATCTGGCAGATAAATTGGCAAAAGAGAAAGCAGCTGCTGAGGCAAAAGAAAAGGCTAGTGGTGATAAAAATTTGGCTGATAAGCTAGCTAAAGAGAAAGCTGCGGCAGATGCAAAAGCTAAAGCGGATAAAGAGGCCGCCGACAAATTAGCTAAAGAAAAAGCTGCTGCAGATGCAAAGGCTGATAAGGAAGCTGCCGATAAGTTAGCAAAGGAGAAAGCTGCTAAAACTAATACTGTTGTTACTCCTCCGGTTGACACTAAATATGCCGATGCGATAAAAAGTGCTGACGGCTTTTTTAAATCTAAAGATTTTGAAAATGCCAAAAAATATTACGAAGAAGCACTCACCCATAAAGGCGGAGATGTATACGCTAAAGCAAGATTGGTGGAATGTGAAAAAAGAATTAATTCGGATCAAAACCAAGGGGTTGACCGGGTAAAACAATTATTAGCAAAATACAGCCCCGGTGTTACCGAAGAAACAATTAGTGGAACAGGGGTAGTCATTATTCAAAGGGTGGTAGTTAAAGAACAAATGGCATGGGTGTATCAAAAGAAAATTTTTAGTTGGGGAGGTATTTCCTATTTTAGGGATCAAAATCCTATAACCGAAAGCACCTGGGAATTAGAAACAAAACCTTAAAAATTTATGGCAGTTTTACCAGCCTTTATGGCAGAAGATATACATTGTTGTGTTTGTGGAAATAACGATAAAGATAAATTTCAATTAAAATATCAAAAAGAAAATTTCGCAGTTGTTACTTGTAATAATTGCTCATTACATTTTATTCCTCACTATTACAGAAAAAAAATTCAATATACCCAATACAAAAATGCCGATGTTACTGCAGCCGTTAGAGCTGGAAATAACTGGATAAAAATTCAAAGACATAAATTACGTTTTAAATTCATTCAAAAATTTATTAAGTCTGGTAAATTATTTGATCTTGGCGCCGGTTGGGGACATTTTATGTTAGCCGGAAAAGAATTAGGGTATGATGTATATGGTGTTGAGATCTCTGAGCAGCCCTATTTATACTGTGTAAACGACCTTAAACTTCCTGTAGATCATATCGATTTTTTTGAAATGGACGAAGCGAAGAAATTTGATATTGTAACGATGTGGGATGTTTTGGAACATATAGACAAGGCTGACGAATTTTTGGCTAAATGCGCGAAGTTAACCAAGCCTAACGGTTATCTGTTTTTACAGGTTCCGCAAATTGATAGTTATTTTGCTAAACGCCATAAAGATAACTGGAAAATGATGGGTCTGGATCACGTTAATTATTTTGGTAAAGAAACCATTACTAAAATACTGGAACGTAACGGTTATGAGGTTGTTAAAATAAAATCATCGTTTGAGATAAAATTATTTATCATGTATACTTTATTGCCATTTATTAAGAAGTTTAAAAGCAATAAAAAACAAACTACAGCGCAGGCAAACACATCTATTAATGCGGCAGAACGCCAACAATATTTTAATAAGTTTACAGATAAACCCATGTGGCAATTAAAATTATTTGTTTTAATTCATAACATGATCTATAACACACTTTCCTTCTTTAACATTGGCGAAGAAATGATGGTGGCAGCCAGAAAAGTAAAATAAAATTATAATAGAGATATAAAAAAAATCCCCGATAGTTAATTACGATCGGGGATTTTTAATGTTGAATTATAAGTTATTCAATAATGATAACTAAATATTTTGAGGCACTCCAAAATTCTTTTGCATTAGTGATCTCAATTTTTTCAACCGGTTTTTCACCAATAATTTTGTACGAACTACTCGGGTGAGTGGTAATTATTTTAGCTTTTCTTGCACCAATATTAATAGATGCAGTTTGCTCTATGTTCACTTTTGTAAAATATTCTTTATTAAAATCTGATTTTACCTTTGTTGTTTTGCCTATACCAATAAAACCACCTTCTTTAGATATTACATTTTTTTCTTTTAATTCTTTAGATGTTCCAATTGCATAATAGGCTGTATTTATCTCGTTGGTTTTAACTTGGTTTTCTGTTTCAACCTCTTGATAGTTAGTTGTAAGATTTGATAATTCAATATTTAAACCTTCCATTCGGGTTTTAAGGTCTGCAATTTCTTCATCTTTTAAATTAATACTGTTTTGAAGATTTTCGATCATTTTCTCCAAACCTTCTAATTTTAAATTGCTATTTTTTAATTTTTGTGTTAAAGACCCAATACGGTTCTTGTTTTTTGACATTAAGTCATAAATTGCTTGAATATCTTCTTTTATTTGATCTTCCTTACTTTTTGCGTCTCCTTGTGAGCTATTACTTGATACTATTTTTTCTTTTTCTTTAATAGCATTTAAATTCTCTTGGATCTCATTAAAATTAGTGATGAATTCTTGTAGAGCTAATTCTTTCTCACCTAATTTACCGCTTAATTCACCATTAACACTTTGTAAACTATCTGCTAAGGGGTTTACCTCTTTCTCTTTGTCACCTCCGCAAGAGGTAATACTCAAACTTCCAATAGTTAGCAATAAGCTTGCCGCTAAAATTTTAAATAATTTCATTTTTTTTCTTTTTTATTAATTCATTATTTCGACAAAAGTAACCTAAATTAACAAAAAAAGACGCATTTTTTGCGTCTTTTTAAGGTTTAAATTAAATATAATTAACAAAACTCGTCGTAAACGGCTTTTAAATGTTCAGATATTGCCGCTGCGTTATGGCCTTCGATATTATGACGTTCAACAAAATGAACCAATTCTCCGTTTTTAAACAGCGCTATAGCAGGGCTGCTAGCCGGATAAGGAGAAAAGTGCTTTCTTGCTTGAGAAACCGCATCAATATCAAAGCCCGCAAAAACCGTAGTTAAATTACTCGGTTTTTTGGCGTTTTCTAAACTCTTTTTAACTCCCGGGCGGCATGCACCTGCAGCGCATCCACAAACCGAATTAACAACCAATAAGGTTGTACCTTCAGCTTTAATTGCGTTATCTACATCTTCAGGGTTTGTTAATTCCTTAAAGCCCGCAGTTGTTAACTCGGCTTTCATTGGGTTTACTATTGCTTCTGGATACATTATTTTTTGATTTAGTAATACAAAGGTACAAACAAAAAGTTGTTAAGCGACAGAAGCATGTTAAAAATTACAAAACTTGATAATAATAATATTCTAATTAAAATCCATTTTTTTGCCGATAAAAATCACATTTCTGTTATATTTGCTAATCTTTAATATTATGAAAAAAATAGCCTTAACATTTGCATTATTTACCATTAGCTTGGCTTCAATAAATGCTCAAAAAATAAACCTATTGCTAGCTCAGGGCCGGCAACAACTTATCCTTTTCCAACATTTATCGAAGAGGTAAAAAAAGTTGGTAACGAAATAGTGATTCCGTATAAAAAGTATAAGCTTTCAAATGGATTAACAGTTTTAATACATGAAGATCATAGCGATCCTATTTGTTATGTTGACGTTACTTATCACGTTGGTAGTGCTCGCGAGCAACAAGGAAGAAGCGGTTTTGCTCATTTCTTTGAGCATATGATGTTTCAAGGGTCAAAAAATGTTGCCGATGAACAACATTTTAAAATTATTACCGAAGCCGGAGGGACATTAAATGGAACAACAAATACAGATAGAACTAATTATTTTGAAACTGTACCAAGTAATCAATTAGAAAAAATGCTTTGGTTAGAATCAGATCGAATGGGTTTTTTATTGGATTCTGTTACTCAAAAGAAATTTGAGGTTCAGCGTGCAACCGTAAAAAACGAAAGAGGGCAGCGCTACGATAACGCACCTTATGGCGTAGTTGGCGAAAAAACAGGAGAGGCGCTTTATCCAAAAGGACACCCGTATAGCTGGACAACAATTGGTTATTTAGTTGATCTTGATAGAGTGGACGTTAACGACCTTAAGCGTTTTTATATGCGTTGGTATGGGCCAAACAATGCGGTTGTAACTATTTCAGGAGATGTTAAAACTGACGATGCTCTTTTATTGGTTCAAAAATATTTTGGAAGTATAGAAGTTTGCCCTGAAGTAAAGCCTCAAACTGTTGCTCCGGTAAAATTAACTGAGAACAGATATCTTTCTTATGAAGATAATGTTAGGTTTCCAATGATCAATATTGCATATCCTACTGTAAAGGCAAATGATAAAGACGATGCAGCTCTTGACATTCTTTCTACCATTTTATCAGGGTCTCAAGGTTCTCCTTTATATAAAACGTTCATAGAAAGTAGAAAAGCAACCAGTGCGAACGCTTTCCAATTCTCTCGTGAATTAGCAGGTCAGTTTCAAATAATGATCCGTTCAAATCCAGAAACTTCATTAGCTGAAATTGAAAAAGAACTTAAAAAAGCCCTAGCAAATTGGGAGAAAACGGGTGCTACAGATGATGATCTTGTAAAGTATAAAGCTCAGTTTCAAAGTAATTTATATAATCGATTAAGCACTGTTCAAGGCAAAGGCGCTGCTTTAGCCGCTTATTATACTTTAACAGGCAATGCTAATTATATTAAGAAAGAAATTAGCAGATACATGACAGTTACTAAAGCTGATGTAATGCGTGTATATAATACCTACATTAAAGATAAACCTGCAGTTATTTTGAGTTGTTTACCAAAGGGTAAAGGTGATCTCAGAGCTCAGCCTGATAATTGGAAAATGTACGAACGCACAGTTGAGGAAGAAAGTGCCGAATACAAAAATTTAAAATTTGTTGAGCCTAAAGATAATTTTAATCGCGCTGTTATGCCAAATGCAGGACCAGCAATTGCGGTTCCGGTACCTAATTTTTATTCAACAACTATTAACGGAGGTATTCCTTTAATTGGTGTTGTTGAAAATGAATTTCCAAAGGTGAATATTTTATTAAGTTACAAAGCAGGACATTTATATGAACCAAAAGAAAAATCCGGCTTAGCCGATCTAACAGCAAGTATGCTTTCAGAAAGTTCTACTAAAACATCTGCAGAGGAAATTGAAAATAAATTAGACCGCTTAGGCTCTTCTGTTAATTATTATGCAGGCGATGAGGATCTTAGTGTTAGCATTCAGTGTACTAAAGCAAATTTAAAAGCAACTTTAAAAATAGTTGAGGAATCAATGCTTCAGCCAAAATTTGATCCTGAAGAATTTGAAACTGATAAAAAACAA
Source organism: Flavobacteriales bacterium (assembly GCA_040382975.1). Taxonomy (GTDB): domain Bacteria; phylum Bacteroidota; class Bacteroidia; order B-17B0; family Aurantibacillaceae; genus Aurantibacillus. The sequence continues at coordinate 2,601 of JBEIEI010000053.1, read as the reverse complement.
CAGTTAGACGGTATTACGCAAGGGCAAACCAATGCCGGCAATATGGCAGATCTTGCATACAGAAGATTATTATATGGACCAAACCATGTAATGAGCTATCCTGCCGATGGTACTCTTGAAACTGTAAGGATCTTAACTATCGATGATGTAAAAGCCTATTATAAAAACATTAATTCAAATGTATTGTCTATTGCTGTAACGGGTGATGTAACACAAGCTGAAATCACAAAAGAATTATCTTTTATTCCTCAAGGAAAATTTGATGCCAATGCGAATAATGTTCTTTTAAGCGATCTTCCAAAAATAGAAAAAACAAAAATTTATTTTGTAGATAAAAAAGGGGCCGCCCAAAGTGAAATTAGAATTGGTTATATGGCTTTACCATTTGACTACAGTGGCTCATATTACAGGAGTCAAATTATGAATTATAGTTTTGGCGGTGCATTCAATAGCCGAATAAACTTTTTGTTGCGTGAAGTAAAAGGTTGGACTTACGGAACCCGCGCAGGATTTTCAGGAACTAAATATGCCGGACCTTACACTATCTCAGGTGGTTTTAAAGCTAATACAACAGATAGCGCAATGGTTGAGATTTTTAAAGAATTAAAGAAATACAATGAGGGTGGTGTAACCGATGATGAATTGAATTTTACTAAAAATGCAATTACACAAAGTGATGCGCTAAAATACGAATCACCAACACAAAAGTTATATTTTATTAAACGTGTTTTAGAATATAATTTACCAAAAGATTATGTGTCAGTTCAAACTCGTATATTAAATGGCATCACTAAAGCTGAAATTAATGATTACGCTAAAAAGTATTTACCCTATAATAATATGGTAGTGGTAATTGTTGGCGATAAAGCAACGAATTTAGATAAGGTGAAAAAACTCGGTTATGAAGTTATAGAAATTGACACCAACGGAAAAATTATTAATTAAATTTTTGAATAACATTTAAATCAAATAAAAGTATTTAAATTATAACACTTTAAAATAAATAAATATGAACTACGATATAATAGTAATAGGTAGCGGTCCGGGAGGTTATGTTACAGCAATCAGAGCATCACAATTAGGTTTTAAAACAGCCATTATTGAGCGCGAAAGCCTTGGTGGTATTTGTTTAAACTGGGGATGTATCCCAACAAAAGCTTTATTAAAAAGTGCACAAGTGTATGAATATTTAAATCACGCTAAAGATTATGGCATAAGTGCCGATAATATTAAAGCTGATTTTAGCGGTGTTGTAAAACGCAGTCGCGATGTAGCAGACGGCATGAGCAAAGGCATTCAGTTCTTAATGAAAAAAAATAAGATCGATGTTATCATGGGTACCGCTAAAGTTAAAGCAGGAAAAAAAGTAGATGTTACTGCTGATGGTAAAACTACTACCTACGAAGGAAAACATATTATTATTGCTACAGGAGCTCGCTCTCGTCAATTACCAAACTTACCTCAAGATGGTAAAAAAATAATTGGATATAGAGAAGCAATGACCTTACCAAAACAACCTAAATCACTAGTAGTTGTAGGCAGCGGAGCAATAGGCGTTGAGTTTGCATACTTTTATGCAACCATGGGTACTAAAGTTACTATCGTTGAATTTTTACCAAATATCGTTCCGGTAGAAGATGAAGAGGTAAGTAAGCAATTAGAGAAATCATTTAAAAAAGTTGGCATCGAAATTATGACCGAAGCATCGGTTGAAAGTGTTGACACCAAAGGTGATGGTTGCAAAGTAAATATTAAAACAAAAACTGGTAATATTACTTTAGATGCTGAGATCGTTCTTTCTGCTGTTGGTATTGAAGCAAATATTACAGGGCTTGGACTAGAAGAGGCCGGAGTTAAAACCGATAAAGGTAAAATTGTTGTAGATAAATATTATGCTACTAACGTACCCGGCTATTACGCAATTGGTGATTGCGTTCCTGGACAAGCATTAGCACACGTTGCCAGTGCCGAAGGAATTACCTGTGTTGAGAAAATTAAAGGCTTACATACTGAAGTAATTGATTATAATAACATTCCGGGTTGTACGTATTGCCAGCCTGAGGTTGCAAGTGTTGGTTTTACTGAGAAAAAAGCAAAAGAAGCAGGTTACGAAATTAAAGTTGGTAAGTTCCCTTTCTCAGCATCGGGTAAAGCCAGTGCATCTGGAGCAAAAGACGGATTTATTAAACTAATTTTTGATGCTAAATATGGTGAGATACTTGGTGCTCACATGATAGGTGCAAATGTTACTGAAATGATTGCGGAAATTGTTTCTTTAAGAAAATTAGAAGCTACAGGACACGAATTAATTAAAACAATTCATCCTCATCCAACAATGAGTGAAGCCATTATGGAAGCAGCTGCAGCAGCTTATGGCGAGGTGATCCATTTATAATTGTCATCCCGACGAAGTAGGGATCTCAGATAAAAAATAGAACGCTCTACTGAAAGGTAGGGCGTTTTTTATTAGTATAATACCTGCAGCTATGCTGCTGGTTTGGTCGATGATTTTTTAGCTAGGAAATACACGAATTAACACTAATAGTGGAATTTGTTTTGTGAAAATTAGTAGCTTTTTTTTACAGCTTAACTTGTAAAAAC
>JBEIEI010000052.1:0-14025 GCA_040382975.1 Flavobacteriales bacterium | reverse complement strand
AGTAGGCTCAACAATTTTTTTGATCCAGATTAAATTACCTAAAGTATCTATTTTTGAAACTAACAAATTACTTGTTTGGTTAATACTATCATCACAACCTAATGCATACAAATATTTATCGTTATCATAAGTGATAGCATTTAATGTAGAAGGTGTAAGGTTTATTGCAAGTGTTCTTCTCCATACGGTTGCGTTTGTACTTAAGTTATATTTTATTATACAGCCTATAGTTGAGGAAGAATTAGTTAAACTTGCTATCATATAAAGCATTTGATTATTCTTGATCACATGCTTAACAGCAAGATCATATCCCGCAATAGAAAACGATTTGCTGCTTGTTACATTGCCTGTAGTGGTGGTAAATTTTGTGATGGTTGCATACCCTGAATAGGGAGTTTGTCCAATAACGTTTGCCATCATTAATGTTGTTGTATTATATTCATTAGTATAAACTATATCTGATACCGTGCCCGTAACAACTGTTGGAAATAATTTGCGTTGATAATTTGATTGTGCATTTACAATAAATGAAATTGATATAAATGCAGCAAGTATTAGTTTTTTCATGGTGGTTAGTTTAATTTTAATAAAAATACAAAAAAAAACCTCCCGTTTAATAGGGAGGTTTTTTAAATAAGAATACAATGATTATTTGATTATAGATGCTCTTAAAGCATAGATCTTTTCAGAAACCGATTTAAAATTTGCTTCTTTAAAATCCTTTGGATCTTTAATTACTGTAATTTCATTTAAGATCACTTTTAATTTATCGTTTAAGGTAACACATTCCTTTTTATCCTTATAATCATTTAATAATTCAGATAAGTTTTTTAAATAAAAGCGTTGATCCCACAATTGTTTGTTACCTTTTTCTTTAATTGATGGTTCTGTTCCTGCTTCAGTAATTTTACAAGTTAAATACAAAGCTTCTACCCAAGAACCCGCAAATACAGCAGAAGCAGTGTACACACGCTCATTTGTTCTTAAATAAGAATCGCTTTTCACAAATATTTCATCTAAGATCCTTAATAAAGAATCTTTATTTGAAATATTTTTCTCAGCACGTTTCCCCACCATTTGATCAACTGCACCTTTTAAACCTAAAGCTTCCGATTTAACTAAAACCGACTTCATATATTTTAAAATATCTTCACCAACATTATTAACCATTGCGTAAGACATATCAATATTAAAAGCACCTAACTGTAATCCTTTACCAAACTCATCTGCCGAAGAATGGCTTTTAGTATTAATTAAAAAAGCAGTATTATAGGGGACTCCCCAACCTGATAATTCGTTTACACTAGAAACCGGAGAAGGAATGTTTGCTATCGCAAAATCAAACTTAAATTTTGTATCCTCATTTACGGTTATCGGAGTTGTGTCAACCGGCGTAACGCTTGCAGTAATAGAATCGTGATTTTCAGTTAATTCATCCTTATGACCATCTCCACAAGCAGCAAAAATGCCAATTAATGAAAGACCTGTTATGTAAACTATTTTATTCATTTTTTATAAATTTTAAGCAAATATAACCTCTTTTTTTATTTTTTGGTATTTTTTAGCAATTCGCTCTTTTTTTTAATAACAAATTAAATAAAAGAGATTTATGCATTAAATACCTTTTGTTAAGTAATAGTTAAGGTAATTACTACGCCAAGCCTTGTTTGCTATAGCATTATACTTTTCAAATAATGGCACATCATCCGTATTTAATAAGTTGATTTTTTCGAAATTAGCCTTGATCTCAAAAGGCAATGAATTTATTTCTTTTAAGGAACAAACAAATATCAAGTTGCGATAATTTTCATTTGATGAATTAGTGCAAACTTTTACATGATAACCCGAACTAATTAATGTGTTGTTTAAAATACTGCTTCCTTTTCCAATTTCGCCGGCCATATAACCATGCCAATTGATAATTAGCAGAGCCGAATTAGTAAGGTTTTGTTTGAGTTTTTTTAAACTTTCTACTGTAATAACATGTGAGGGCTGCTCTTCTGCTTTAAAAATATCAACCAATACAAGATCGTATTTTTTGTTACAATGATTTAAAAAGTAACGAGCATCTGAACAAATTGGTTTTACATTTTTATTCAGATCAAAAAAATTAATGGCGGCATCAATTATTCCTTGGTCAAATTCAACGCCATCAGTTACGTAATTTTTAGCCTGAAGTAAATTTGCTGTTAGGCCGCCACCTAAGCCTAACACCAAGGCATTTTTAGTAGATAACGAATTAGGCACCAAAGTATCCAATAGATTTACATACTCAGAAACAGAGCGTTTTGTTTTTAAATTCATTTCAGTTTGAATAATGTTATTGATCTTTAAGATCCTTACTGCCTCTTTCTTTTCGTTGAATACATCCTGAACTTGTAAATGCCCTAAAATGCTGTTATTTGAAAACACATCTGTATTTTTAAGTATGGCAAATTGAAGGTTCAAATAAATAAAAGTTGCAAATAGAATAAAGTGAATTAATTTGTAAAATTTAAAGATCAAAACACTCGCAATAAATAAAGCGCTTCCAAACAACATTAAAGAATAGGTAAGCCCTATTGCAGGGATCATGTAAAAACCACATATAAAAGTGGCAATTATTCCTCCGAGTGTAGATATAGCGTAAACAGAGCCGCTCACTCTACCCGATTGTAAACTATCTTTTGTTTGAAGATAAATGAACAACGGCGAAGTAGCCCCCAAAAAAAACACCGGAAAGAACAACAATAAAAATGTACTTATCACAACGGCAAGTAAAAAAGGTAAAAACGATATCCATGGTATTAAATAACGACTAATTACCGGCATCAAAATAACAAAGAGAGACGCGAAAATTAAAACCTGAAATAATTTTTTTGAATGTTGTTTCGATCGCTCACTTATTAGCCCTCCAAAAAATATCCAAGCGCCAACGCCGCAAGGGTTATTCCCATTACTGAGGCCCATACATAAAGACTACTGCCAAAAACAGGAGCTAATAATTTTGCGCCGCATAATTCGGCGGCCATTACAACTGCTCCCTCAATAAAACTTAAAAACAATAATTTTTTTATCATTTAATAATTCCCAGCATTATTAATATACCCATCAATAACATAAATATACCAACAAACCATTTAAAAAATCCTATACTGGTTTTCTTAAATAACTTATTGCCTAAAAAAGCTCCAGCCCATGCAGAGACTATTGCCAACAGTAACAACATATAATCAGTTTGCTGGTTTTTTAAAACTGAAAAGCTTGAATAAAAAGTTAATCTTACCACATCTACCAAACAAGCAATAAAAACCCCAGTTGCAATAAAGGCAGATTTTTCTAATTTTAAACGTAATAAAAAAGCACTTCTTATTGAACCTTGGTGTCCGCTAAAACCGCCAAAAAAACCACTTAACAAACCGCCTAGGGTTAAGTATTTTTCACTAAAAGATAGTTCGGATAATTTCGGAATCAATTCAATAATAGCAAATAAAACAACCAGCATTCCTATAAAAAAGCCCGGCCAGTTGATAATAAAACTATGTCCATTTAAGGAGTATTCTGTAATACCAACTTTAACTTGATCTAAATTTTTTAAAGCCCATGCTCCAAAAAAAGCAGCTACTAACGATGGTATTCCAAATTTAAAGGCAATTTTCCAGTTAATGTTTTTATACACCAAACTAAATTTAAATAGGTTGTTTAAAAAGTGAACGCTTGCAGTTAATGCAATAGCAATGGGTAAAGGATAGTAAATAGCAAATACCGGTAATAAAATGGTTCCCAATCCAAACCCCGAAAAAAAAGTAAGGAATGATGCTATAAGTGATGTTACTGCTATTAACGCATAGATCATTGCACTTGTAAATGGTAATTAATTAAACCTTCAATGGGAGATTGTATTACGTTACCAATTTCGTAACCATGTTTTGCGGCAACTTTTAAAAAATGATCTTTAAAATAAAATCCAATTGAACCAACGGTGTGCACCTTGTACGATCTTGCGTCGGTATATTTATTCACTAAATGCACAAAAAAGGAATCAAAACATTCAAGTAACACTTTTTCTACAAAAGGATGTTCCTTGTGCTTACCTACAAACATGCTTACTTTAGCTAAATAGCGGCTTGGCATATTTTTTTTATATACATTGTGTAAGATCTCTTCGCGATTATAGCCTTCTTTTTCAAAAGCCTTTTTTAGATCATATGGCAGATTTCCTTCAAAATACTCTCTAATAAAATTCTTACCTATTTGAGCACCGCTGCCATAATCTCCCCACAAATAACCAACCGAAGGTACATTTTCTAAAATAAATTTTCCATTATACAAACAACTGTTACTTCCTGTACCTAAAATACAAGCAATTCCAGTATCCTTTTTACATAACGCTCTAGCAGCAGCTAAAAGATCGTGTGAGACATTAATTTTTGGAACATTAAGCGTTAAGGTTAAACAATCTTCTATCAGTTTACAGTTTTCAAACGTTGAACAACCTGCTCCGTAATAGTGAATAACTTTAATTTTATTAAGATCCTCAATTAAGTGAGGCTTTAAATTATTTAATATCTCAAGGCTTATCTGATCTATTGATTGAAAATAAGGATTAAAACCAATTGTTTTGATCCGTTTAATGATCTCTGAACCTTTTAATAAAACCCAATCGGTTTTTGTAGATCCGCTATCTGCAATTAAAACATACATGACGCAAAATAGCAAAAAAAAACCGCCTGAAAGCGGTTTTTTAAAAATTTTAAAAGAAAAAATTATGCTGTTGCTTCGTCAGTTGCAGGTGCATCTGCCGCAGGAGTTTCTTCAACTACCGGTGCTGCTTCTACCGCTGCATTTTTTGCTGCAATTTTAGCTGCTTTAGCATCTTTTGAAGCTGTTTCTGCTTTAAATTTATCTGAAGCTTTCTTAGTATCAGCTGATTTTAACTTGTCTTGTTTTCCAACAATTTTACCCGCTTTTTCTTCTAACCACTTGCTGAATTTTTGTTCAACTTGTGCTTCAGTTAAAGCTCCTTTTTTAACACCTTCTAATAAGTGTTTTTTCATCATTACACCTTTGTACGATAATATCGCACGACAAGTGTCTGTAGGTTGAGCTCCTTTCATTAACCAATTCAAAGTTGAATCAAAGTTAATGTCAATTGTTGCAGGGTTTGAATTAGGGTTATAAACTCCTAATTTCTCAATGAACTTTCCATCGCGAGGTGCACGACCATCCGCAACTACTACATGAAAGAATGCTGCATCCTTTTTACCATGTCTTTGTAGTCTAATCTTTACTGCCATTTTATATGTTTTTTAAATTAAGGCTGCAAATATCGTAAAAAAATCTGTTTTAACAAAAAAAACATAAAATTCTTGCCATCACCGAGAAAAGTTATAATTTTGCCTTAAATAACACCATAAATATGCAAGTTAAAGAAAGAGGTATCATTTTAATCCCCATAGATTTTACAAAACAGTCTTTATTAGCTGTAAAACAATCTTATAATTTAGCAAAATATACCCACTCAAAGCTGGTGCTGCTTCATGTTTACACAAAAACAGGCGAAGAAAGTTACGATGCTTTAAACAAACTTACAAAGCAAACTGAACAAGAAAGTGGTGTGCCAACTGAATTCATGAATGTTAAAGGAGACATTTATGACGAAGTGGACAGAGTTGCCGATGAAATAGGAGCTACTTTGATCATTGCCGGTCTTGAGAGTCATATGCGATTCAGAAACATTATTGGTTCTAGCGTTAGTAAATTGATCAGAAAAGCACCATGTCCTGTTATTACTATCAGAGGTGGAGATAACCGTGATGGTTGTGAAAATATATTATTACCATTAGATTTATCATTAGAAACCCGCGAAAAAGTGGATGCTGCAGTACAATTTGCACAATATTTTGGAGCAAGCATTCGTATTATTGGTGTTTTTGACGTTAATGATTCAGTTTATGAAAATCAGTTATTAGCGTATTCTCACCAGGTAAAACAATTTATTAAGAGTAAAGGTATTTCTTGTACTAACAAATCAATTCCTGCTAAAGATATCGCTGAAACCGTTGTTGAATATGCCAATAAAATTGAAGCAGATTTGATCATGATCATGAACAAACCGGGATTAAATGTTGGTGAGTTCTTTAGTGGTACAGATGCTCAACGTATTGTTGATATCAGTAACATACCGGTTATGACCTTACAACCAATGAAACGTGAGAGTTTAACTCACTTTGGCACAGGTTTATAATATTAAAAACTAGTTAAAATAAAAAAGGAGTTACCGTAAAGTAACTCCTTTTTTTTATTTACTTAATACTCTCTAATACACATGCTGTCCGCCATTTATGCTATAGTTGGCGCCGGTAATAAAGCTGGTTTCTTCGCTGGCTAAAAAGCTTACCAAATGGGCTACTTCGTGGGTTCCGCCTAAACGTCCCATCGGCACCTGTGCAATAATTTGAGTTAGCACTTTTTCAGGCACGGCCATTACCATATCCGTTCCAATATATCCCGGAGAGATGGTGTTTACAGTAATGCCATATTTAGCCACTTCCATTGCCAACGATTTTGTAAAACCGTGCATTCCGGCTTTTGCAGCGCTGTAATTGGTTTGTCCGAACTGCCCACGTTGACCGTTAACAGAAGAAATATTTATAATACGACCGAAATTACGTTCTATCATACCATCAACAACTTGTCTTGTGCAATTAAAAACACTGTTAAGGTTCGTATTAATTACATCATACCAATCTTCTCTCTTCATCTTAGCTAATCTTCCATCTCGAGTAATACCAGCATTATTAACTAAAGTATCAATTGTGCCAACTTCATTCTCAATATTCCTTATCATTTCGCCTGCACTTTCAAAATCACTTACATCACCATAAAATAATTTAATATCAAAACCCTCTTCCTTCATGGTTGCCATCCATTTTTCCGCTTTTTCTTTCGTATGATAATTTCCTACTACTCTATAACCATCTTTGTATAATTCTTTACACATTGCAGTTCCTAATCCCCCTGTGGCACCGGTAATTAATACGGTACGTTTATTATTGATATTACTCATATAGTTGGTTTATAAATTTGATTTGAAAATAAAAAAATTTCGTAATCTTAATGTTTAGAGCAGGTTATGCTATTGTAATTTAAATCTTATCGTTGTTCAATACAGTTGCTTCTCCACTCGTGCAAAGATTCCCGGTGTTTTTATCTTTTATTACAGTTTCAACAATCGCTCGGTGTTTATCTTTTAAAACTTCTTTAACAGTAAAAACAGCTTCATAAGTAACATCTACATACATTGGCTTTAAAAAATTTAAAGATTGTTTCAAATAGATGGTTCCTTCGCCCGGAAATAATGTACCAAACACCTTACTAAAAAGCGATGCACTTAACATACCGTGCATGATAGGTCGCTTAAACATTGTTTTTGCAGCGTATTCAGCATTTGTATGAACAGGGTTCTTATCGCCTGTTACCTCTGCAAAACGGTTAACTTCTTCTTGCGAAAATTGGAAGTCGTGGGTATAAACTTGATTTACTTCGATCATAAAAAAGATTTTGATAAATAAATGTAAAACAAAAAATGATTAAAAAAAAGAATAATTAACTTTATGCCTAAATCTTTAATCTCAAATGGACTATTCAAAAATTATTTTAAACAAAGGAAAAGAGTTTTCTTTGCAACGCATGCACCCTTGGGTATTCTCCGGGGCTATTGCAAAAAAGGATAGTACCCTTGCCGATGGCGACATTGTTGAGATCTACTCTAATCAAAATCAATATTTAGGAACAGGCTACTACTCAGGCGGAGGAAGCATCTCTGTAAGGATCATCTCATTTGTAAAAACCGAGATCAACGAAGAATTCTGGTTCGAAAAATTAAATAAAGCCTATCAATACCGTTTACAGCTTTCTATCTTAAATGATACAACCAACGTTTGTCGCTTATTTTTTGGCGAGGGCGATGGTGTGCCAGGTTTGATCTTAGACTATTACGACGGTCATGTGGTTTTTCAGGCGCACTCTTGGGGTGTTTATTTACAAAAAGATAATATTACAACTGCCATAAAAAGGGTTTTAGGATCAGCTTTAAAAAGTATTTACGATAAAAGTGCAGAAACGCTTTCAAAGCATCATGCCGAGAAATCAGTTAACGGGTTTATAGTTGGTTCAGACCAAGAGATCATTGTAAAAGAAAATAACCATTTGTTTAAAATTGATTTTATAAACGGACAAAAAACCGGATTTTTTATTGATCAACGCGATAACAGACAACTATTAGGCCATTACAGTAAAGGCAAAAACGTTTTAAATACGTTCTGCTACACAGGTGGCTTTTCGGTTTATTCTGCTGCTGCAGAAGCAAACATAGTTCACTCGGTAGATTCGAGTCAAAGCGCAATTACCCTTTGTGATCAAAATATTGAATTAAATAATGTTCAAAATCACGAAAGTTATGCCGTTGATACCTTCGAATTTTTAAAGGACAAACAAAATATTTACGATGTAATTGTTTTAGATCCCCCTGCATTTGCAAAGAGCAGAGACAGCAAACACAATGCTGTTATTGGTTACAAACGCTTAAACGCTTTAGCAATTAAACTCATTAAGCCTAACGGAATTATTTTTACGTTTAGTTGCAGTGGTGTGGTAGATAAATATTTGTTTTATAATACCATTACCGCAGCTGCTATTGAGGCAAGAAGAAACGTAAAGATCCTTCATTATTTAATTCAACCGGCAGATCACCCTGTAACACCCTATTTTGCAGAAGGTGAATATCTAAAGGGTATGGTATTGTGGGTAGAATAAATTAAGACCTAAACAATATTTCATTTTATATGTTGGCATAAAAAGTAAGCAGTAATATTAAAACACAATGATTTTAAGCAAGCACAACCCTAAAGAACTAATTAATAATTCATCTTACTCCAACGAATTAAAAGCTATAGCTAATAAGGTTTTTAATGGTGAACGAATTACATTTGATGAAGGTGTATTGCTTTATAAAGAAGCCGAACTGGGTTTTTTAGGAACATTGGCTAATTATGTTCGCGAAAAAAAGAATGGCAATTACGTTTATTTTAACCACAACTTTCATGTAGAACCAACAAATGTTTGCGTTTACACTTGTGCATTTTGTTCATACTCTCGTTTAATAAAAAATCGTGATCAAGGTTGGGAATTATCTATCGATCAAATGATGGATATCATTAAAAAGTACGATGAGCAGTCTGTTACAGAAGTTCATATTACCGGTGGTGTTGTTCCAAAACAAGATCTTGCTTTTTATACAGAGCTTTTCAGAGAAATAAAAAAACACCGTCCTGCCTTACACATTAAAGCACTTACACCGGTTGAGTTTCATTACATATTTAAAAAAGCAAAATTAAGTTACGAAGATGGTTTAAAACTAATGGCTGATGCAGGATTAGACAGTCTGCCCGGTGGTGGTGCCGAAATTTTTGATGAAGCTATTAGAGATAAAATTGCCGGTGGAAAATGCTCTAGCGATGAATGGTTATCCATCCACGAAATATGGCACAAAATGGGAAAACATTCTAATGCCACAATGCTTTACGGGCATATTGAAACATTTGAGCACCGTATTGATCACATGGAAAGGTTGCGACAATTACAAGATAAAACAAAAGGCTTTAATGCATTTATTCCTTTAAAATTCAGAAATAAAGGAAATCAAATGGAAGATGTGCCTGAGGTGAGCGTAATAGAAGATCTTCGTAATTACGCTATTTCAAGAATATATTTAGATAATTTCCCTCACATTAAAGCCTATTGGGCAATGATCGGAAGAAATACCGCTCAACTTTCCTTAAATTTTGGCACGGATGATCTTGACGGAACGATTGACGATACTACAAAAATATATAGCATGGCAGGTTCAGAAGAACAAACGCCAAAATTAACTACGCAAGAATTAGTTGATCTCATCAAAATAGTTGGACGAACTCCCGTAGAAAGGGACACCTTATATAACATTGTAAAAGAATATTCAGATAACTAATCACCACATAATATTATTATTAATTTCGCCGTCTTAAATCAAAAAAATGAAAAAAATATTTACTGTAATTGCAATTTTTATTGCAACAGCTATATCTGCACAGGATTCTATTCCCCCTGCAAAAAAAGATACTTCATGGAAATTGTCAGGCTATTTTGGATTAAACTTTAGTCAAACTTCACTAAGCAATTGGCAAGGTGGTGGACAAGATAATATAGCCGGCAATGCAATATTAAACATTCAGGCTGTTTACAAAAAAGGAAAATCTGAATGGTTAAATAAATTAGATGCTCAATACGGATTAATAAAAACAGACGGAGATAGACTATTCAAAAAAAACATCGATCAATTATTTGCATTATCTAAATACAATTTAAACGCCTTTAATAAATACTGGTTTTATGCTGCTCAAGGCGATTACAGAACTCAATTTGCTCCGGGTTATAATTACAATGGAGATTCTGTTGTTGGAACAGCAAGATCTGATTTTAACTCTCCGGGATACATTCAATTAGCAATTGGTTTGGATTATAAACCAACCAAGTATTTTTCGGCAACCTTTGCTCCTATTGCAGGTAAGATCACTGTGGTAAACCTTCAGTATTTAGCAGATGAAGGGGCTTACGGTGTTGAAAAAGCAGTGTTAGATACAGCAGGTAAGATTGTTACAAATGGTAAACGCTCCAGATTTGAGCTTGGTGGAAGAATAATATTAAGGTTTAAAAAAGATATTTTCAAAAATGTTAATTTAGATTCTTATTTAGACCTTTTCTCTAATTACGCAAACAACCCGGGGAATATAGATGTTGTATTTAACAATTTACTTACCTTAAAAATTAATAAATATTTTACAGCCAATGTTATTTCGCAAGTACTTTATGATGATGATGTAGTTACAAAACGTGATTGGAACAAAGACGGAAAATATGATAACGCTAAGGATATTAATGGTCCTCGCGTGCAAATGCTCACAACTTTTGCTGTTGGATTTGGATATAAGTTTTAACTCAAAAAAACACTAACTTTAAGCCGAGCTAATACCTTGGCTTTTTTTATTTAATGAAGTTTTTATATTTAATAGCAATTCTATTTCCCTTTGTATTATTCTCTCAGGATAATTCAAAGTCGGTATTTACATTAAAACCTACCTTAGGACTTAACGGTTGCCAAATACATGGCGATAATTATAGCGGTTTTGACAAACTAGGTTTATTCGGTGGTGTTGCCGTAAACGCAAGATTAAACAACAAATTAAGTTTAGATATTGGATTTTATTTTTCTCAAAAAGGTGCAAGGCATAACCCAAATCCTGCTAAAGGCGATTACTCTTACTATAGGGTAAACTTAGATTATATTGATCTACCTGTTTTGTTAAGATATAAATTAAATCCTGCCTATTTTATAACGGTGGGTCCTTCTATTGCCTATTTAGTTAACTACAACGAAAACATTAATTATGTTGATTTTACAGGAGCCTATAAGTTTAATAAATTTGAAACCGGTGTAAATATTGGCCTCGGTAGAAAAATGTTGAAAGAAAAGTTGTTTGTAGAAGTTCGCTGTTCAAACTCCATAACCTCTGTTAGGGATTACGGACAAATTGCCAATTTGGTTTTTTATCCTAACCCGGTAGCACGTTTTTTTAATAAAGGATTTTACAACAATATCCTTACTTTAATGTTCTCTTATAACATAGATCTTAAAAAGAAAAGTGAAACACAACAACCATAAAATTGCCATTGCCGTTACAGGCGCCAGTGGAAGCGTATACACAAAAGTGTTGCTAGATAAGCTTGTTCTATTGCAAGATCAAACTCAAGAAATTAGTATCGTGCTAAGCGATAATGCAAAAGATGTTTGGCAATACGAATTGGGTAACGATGCCTATAAAAAATATCCGTTTAAAATTTATTCAAAAACCGATTTTATGGCGCCATTCGCCTCGGGTTCGGCAAAATATAACACTTTAATTATTTGTCCTTGCAGCATGGGAACACTTGCCCGTATTGCCACAGGTATAAGTAACGATCTAATTACCCGCGCTGCCGATGTTATTTTAAAAGAACGTCGCAAATTGATTTTAGTAACCAGAGATACACCGTTAAATTTAATTCATATTAACAATATGAAAACCGTTACCGAGGCTGGAGGTATTATTTGTCCTGCAACACCTTCGTTCTATTCTAAACCACAAACTATTGAGGATGTTGCTGCAACGGTTATTGACAGGGTAATTGATTTGGCAGGACTTGAACAGGACTCTTATAGATGGGGAAAATAACAGCAGTATCAAACACCCTCCTGAATAAGGAATATAAGGTTAATGAAATTAGAAATTAGAAATAAAAAAAGGCAAACCATACAGTTTGCCTTTTTAATTATTTAAAATTGTAATTTTTATTTTTTTCTTGGACCAATTACCATTTGCATTTTTTTACCTTCTAAAACAGGCAATTGCTCTGCTTTACCCCACTCTTCTAATTCATTTGCAAAACGTAATAATAAAATTTCTCCTTGTACTTTAAAAACAATTTCACGTCCTCTAAAAAATACATACGCTTTAACTTTACAACCTTCTTGTAAAAATTTCATGGCGTGATTTTTCTTGAAGTTAAAATCATGATCATCTGTATGCGGACCAAAACGAATATCTTTAATAACGATCTTAGCAGCTTTAGCTTTTATTTCTTTAGCTTTCTTTTTTTGTTCGTAAAGAAATTTACCGTAAT
This sequence comes from Flavobacteriales bacterium, assembly GCA_040382975.1. GTDB lineage: Bacteria > Bacteroidota > Bacteroidia > B-17B0 > Aurantibacillaceae > Aurantibacillus. Next base: position 1,287 of record JBEIEI010000052.1, on the reverse strand, counting down.
CAACAATTTTACATACCGGTGGATCTACATTTGGAGCAATTTCTACAAGGTCTAAACCTTGTTCTTTTGCCATGGCAAGCGCTTCTGCAATTGGGTAAACCCCTGCTTCTATGCCATCACCAACAACACGAACTTGTTTTGAATAAATTCGCTCATTGATCTTGTGTTGTTCTTCTTTTACCCCCGGACGTTTAAATCCGGCCTTTAAGCCTCTAGGTTGTTTAAATACTGGCTTTGCTGCACCACCTGCCGGCGTTGCTGCCGGTGTTGCAGGTTTTGTAAAGTTTGGTTTTTTGTTATTGATAGAATCCTCCGCTTTTTAAAATATTATTTTATTATTACAAATTTAAGAATTTATAATTTAAGAATTTAATTTTTGATTAAAATCATTTTCTATGATCTGGTTTACGTACTTCACAAAATCATCCACTGAAAATTCTCCAACATCCCCTTTTCCGCGAGCTCTTAAAGCAACTTTTTGTTCAGCTTCTTCTTTTTCACCGACAATAAGCATAAAAGGTACTTTTTTAACCTCGTTATCTCTGATCTTCTTACCAATAGTCTCATTTCTATCGTCCAAAAAGCCTCTTAGATCCATTGCCGTTAAAGCATCTAATACTTTTTGAGCATACCCGTTATATTTTTCGCTTAAAGGCAAAATAGCAAATTGATCGGGTGTTAACCATAATGGAAAATTACCACCACAATGTTCAATTAAAACGGCAATAAAGCGCTCTAAGCTACCAAAAGGGGCACGGTGGATCATTACAGGGCGGTGCTTTTGGTTGTCGCTTCCTGTATATTCCAATTCAAAACGCTCGGGTAAATTATAATCCACCTGAATAGTTCCTAACTGCCATTTTCTTCCCAAAGCATCCTTAACCATAAAGTCAAGTTTTGGTCCGTAAAATGCGGCCTCACCTAATTCAGTTACAGTTTTTAATCCTTTTTCGGCAGCTGAATCAATAATTGCTTTTTCTGCTAAAGCCCAATTCTCATCGGTGCCAATATATTTTGTTTTATTCTCAGGATCACGTAATGAAATTTGAGCAGTATAATCTTTAAAATCTAATGCATTAAAAACATAAAGTACCAGATCGATCACCTTCAAAAATTCTTCTTTTACTTGATCAGGTCTGCAAAACAAGTGAGCATCGTCTTGTGTAAAACCGCGCACACGGGTTAATCCATGCAATTCTCCTTTTTGCTCGTAACGGTAAACAGTTCCGAATTCAGCGTAACGTTGCGGTAGATCTTTATAAGATTTTGGTGATGATTTATAAATTT
>JBEIEI010000051.1:0-14342 GCA_040382975.1 Flavobacteriales bacterium | reverse complement strand
TGCGTGGTTGTCCATATACCTGTAAATGGTGTAGTAGAGCAGTTTACGGCGGAACCTACAGGCGAAGGAGCGCTAAACTAGTTGTTGATGAATTAGAATTTTTAAAGGAAAATTATAATCCCGATCGTGTGTGGTTTGTAGATGATGTGTTTACAATAAGTCATAAATGGATGAATGAATTTAAGGATGAGGTTTTAAAGCGACAAGTATTTATTCCTTATGAAATTATTACCCGGGCAGACAGGTTAAATGAAAATATCATTAAAATTTTAAAAGAAACCGGCTGTTTTAGAGTTTGGATAGGCGCAGAAAGTGGCTCGCAAAAAATAATTGATGCAATGGATAGAAGGGTAGATGTGAAGGAAGTTAGGGAAATGATCATTAAAACAAAAGAATATGGCATAGAGGCAGGCACTTTTATTATGTTAGGATATCCCGGAGAAAATAAAGCTGATATTAAGGAAACTATCCGACATTTAAAGATCTCTGATCCTAGCTATTACACGGTTACTTTAGCTTATCCAATTAAAGGTACGCCATTATACAATGATGTAAACACAACAATTGTGGCTAGCGGCGATTGGAATAAAATTACTGATAGAGAAAACAATTTTACACGTAAACATTCAAAGGCATTTTACCAATATGCTATCAGATGGGTGTATAATGAGGTTAATTATAGTAAAACCAAAAGTGTATCAACCAAAATTAAGTATAAAGCAAAATCTATATTGGCCCAATGCTTAATGCTGATAAGCTAATTTTTAAAATTAAATATCTTTTAATTTACAGTAATTAATTTTTGAGAAACCTTTTGGTTATCAGCGTTTGTTATAATAAAATATACTCCGGAGGATACATCATTCAAATCGATAATTTTAGATTGGTAGCCTGCATTTTGGGTTTCTGTATAAATTTCTTTAACGATTTTACCGGTGAGGTCGGTTAATTGAACATGTATGGTTTGTGTTTTGTTTAACACGTAAGATAGATTAGTAAATTCTGTTACAGGGTTTGGAAATATTAAAACATTTGAAACAGATTGCGAATTATGTTCTTTTACTCCAACACCTATTGTTTCGGTTAACGATAACGAAGAATTAAATGTAAAATCGCCACCTGTACCACCAGTGCCATTTACTGCATTGGCGCTAACAAATATCGTTGCTCCTCCGCTTGTTGGTGCAACCCATTCAAAGCTAAACGAAGCCGCTCCTGTGCCGTTTTTTGGTGTTGTATGCACGGCGTTTTTTCTAGCGCCGGAATTTAAAAATTTCACCCCCGGCCCTGGGTTTTGCATAACTCCGGCATTGATATTAGAACTATTTAAAATTTCGGAACCGAAGCCAAATTTATTAAACCCTGATGCAGCTACATCTACCGTAATTGTGTATGTCGTTCCGGGTATATATTGGTTACCGGTAAAAGCAGGCAAAGAAGTTATTGTAATTCCTGACGCAGCGCTTGTTCCGCCGCCATGACAAGAACTACAAGTTCCTTCAGAAGGAGAGCCTGTATATCCGGCGATTCCCGTTGAATATTTTGATTTTACTACAAACGCAGTAGTGCTAAATAATAGTATAATAACTAATAAAAAAGCTAAGATGGGTTTTTTCATGTGTAAATAACAAAAATTAAATAATAATGTTTAAGAAATAAATATAGGCAAAATTACCTAATCTTTACTTTTTTACCCCAGGTAAAATCCAGAGTTTTTTAATAACTGGATAATTTTAATGACTAAAGTAGGTTCAATTTTCTAAGAGGATTGTATTGTTTGCTTGTTAGGCTATTATACTTAAATTTGTTTATTAAACCGTGTAATTAAATGAATAAATTTTTATACTTATTTTCATTTCTAGTTATTTCCATTTTTTGTTTCTCTCAAACCCCAAAAAAGGAAACTTCAAACAAGCCAAAACCTGACGATGAGTTTGATATTAAAAAATATAAAGGAGAGCCGGGAGATCGTTTGATCATTGAAATTAATCGAACAGTATGGATGGGAGCACCTTCTGAGATAAAACCACATTGGAGAAGCCTTGGTTTAAATTTTGCTTTTATGTTTGATAAGCCTATTGGTCAATCAAACTTTAGTTTTGGGTATGGTTTAGGCATTTTTAGTTTTAATTATCACAGTAATGCCGATTTTATTTATCAGCTCGACAGCAGCAATAAAAGCGTAACCACAGTCTTGCAGCCAAAAACAATTCCTTACAAAACAAATAGTTATAATGAAAAGATCTTGGAAATACCTTTAGAACTAAGATTTAGAAGCAAAACCGATACAAAATTTAAAATGGAATTAGGTGTAAAAGCCGGGTATGTGATCAATGATTTTAGAAAATTGGTTGATGATGATGGTAAATTGAGGGTGTATAATACAAAAAACATAAATCATTTTAGATATGGTGTAAATTTTAGAATTGGTGTTGAACAAATATGCTTAACCGCTTGTTATTATGTAAGCGAAGTGTTTCAAAAAGATAAAGGAATAAATGGCATAAACATGCTTTCTTTTGGAATAGCTATAATACCTTATTAATTGATAGATGCTTAGGGATATAGATATAAATAATAAATTAAGAAAGCTTAAAGATACAAGCAGAAGTAAAGAAGATGATCTTTTCGACGAGGCGAAGCGCATTCTTGCACAAGATCTTTTTTCTGAAAAGAAAATTTTAAATAATTTAAAACAGTATAACAATTTATTTGAACTGATTGATGAAGAGGATGTGCCAAGTGAACATATTTTTAATATTTCGGAAATAAAAAAAATTGCCATTGATTACCGATTGAAATTTATTGATAGTCAGTTTTTTAAAGCAGATATTCCTTACGAGGCCATTTTAAAAATTAAAGACCTTAATACAAATTATCATAAAAATATTAAGGGATTTAAGATCCTTGCACCTATAAGTGCGTTTAAGGACGAAAAATTAACCAAAGGTTCAATTTTATTTGCCCCCACAAATTATGGTAATTATTACCTTGTTCACAACTGGGGAAGCTCATTTAAATGGCACAGAAAAATAGTTTCCTTGCCGCTAAAGAATTTTGAAAGTTTATTTATAACTGTTTTGTTATATACTTTAATTGTAACGCTTGTTATTCCAACACCCTTAATAACTTTGGATACGGAGGCTACTTATTGGAGTGGATACAGGGCGGCCGCTTTTATGCATTTATTGATCTTTCATATGGGAGTAACCGCATACATAACCTTTACATTAGGCAAAAATCTTAGTGTCACTGCCTGGAATCATTATAAAGATTTTGGATAAGTTTAAACAACCCCGTCTCCTAATACCTTTACAGTTATATTATCCATTTCAGGAATTAGTTTTAACTGACAAGATAAGCGAGATGTAGGCGTAATGTTTGGCAGCGTATCTAACATCGCATACTCATCGTCGGTAATTTCATGAAGGCTTTCAAAACCATTTACAACCTCTACGTGGCATGTTGCACAAAGAGCCATTCCCCCACAGGTTGCCAAAACAGGATAATCGTTACCCTTAAGAATTTCCATTAAACTCAATCCCATATCAGTTGGCACTTCTAACGTATCTATAGAATTATCAGGATTTTGTATGTTTATTTTAATGTCTGCCATGATGGTGTAAATTTAAATTTTATTTTTTCTCTTCACAAAGTTCTACTAAAACGCCATTTGTGGTTTTTGGATGTAAAAAACAAATTCGTTTATTATCAGCTCCGTCTTTTGGGGATGTATTAATTAATTCAAAGCCTTCTTTTTTTAATCGGATCATTTCTTCCTCTAAATTATCTACCTCATAGGCAATATGATGAATGCCTTCCCCCTTTTTTTCAATAAATTTTGCAATAGCGCTATTTTCATTGGTAGCTTCTAAAAGTTCGATTTTGGTTTCGCCGATCATAAAAAAAGAGGTGCTTACGCCTTCAGATGCAACGGCTTCAACTTTATAATGATCCTTTCCAAACAGTTTTTTAAATAAATCGTTACTGTTATTTAAATTTTTTACTGCAATTCCTATATGTTCTATTTTTTTTATCATTTTATTCTTTACTAAAAAATTCTTTTTCGCTAACTTTTTTAAAACCTTGGTTCGATACGCTTTGCAAAGTTAATTCATTAATCGAATTTAAAGTTGTTGGTTGATTACTTTCAAAAAATTCTAAATTTTCTTTAAATGCGCCTAAAACACCGACCTCTTTTAATTCATTCAAATAATCAAAATATAAACCGCTACAGTATTTAATTGTAAGCGGATCTTTTGGCAGCTCTAATAATTCTGCATAAAACCCTTGTGTTATATAGCAGCTTCTAATAAATTGTTTTTTGTTGAACAAACATACAATTAATTCTTGCCCGGTATTATTTATTACTGTTAAACTAAGCTTGGCTATTGTGTCATATTTATTTTTTCCAAAATAGGCAATGTAAGGCGCATCGCCCATTTTTAAGGCCGATGTTTTTACTTCATTTGTTTTTACTTCATTTTTATGAGAAGGCAAATTTGAATTTTCAGGCGATGCTAAATGAAGTATCAATAAAAATAGAGTAACTGCTATAGGGGTGGCAAAAAGTATATATTTAAATTCGTTATATGTTTTTTTTCCTTCTGATGTTTGTTTATAGGTTTCTTTTGTTTTAGCATATTTTTTTATATGCTCATCATAATACCGCCTGCGTTTAAGTTCTTTTTCTTCAAAACTCCAGTTTTTTGTGCCGGTATTTTTTGATGAACTTGTTTTTGAAATACTGATGTTGTAATTTAAACGGTAGTCGTACGAAGCTTTTAGATTAGGATCAGATAAGGTTTCGTATGCTTTTAAAATTAAAGTGAATTGTTCTTTGCCAGCAGGATTTTTATCCGGATGATAAATTTTTGCCAACCTTCTAAACGCAGATTTAATTTCAGCAAAACTTGCTCCTGAATGTAAACCTAAGATCTCGTAATAATTAGCCAAAACTTAAAAAACAATTAGTGAGAATGTTATAATTTTACACAAACGTTTTTAGGTTCGGTAAAAAAGTCTAAAGCTTCAAAGCCTCCTTCTCTGCCAACACCACTTGCTTTAACACCACCAAAAGGTGTGCGAAGGTCGCGTAATAACCAGCAATTTATCCAAATAATACCTGCGTGTAAATTATTTGCCATTTTGTGTGCGCGGGTTAAATTTTGTGTCCATAAAACACTTGCTAAACCGTATTTAGTAGAATTTGCCATCATCAAAGCTTCTTCTTCAGTATCAAATGGCGTAATTGTTACCACTGGTCCAAATATTTCCTCCTGATTGGTTCTGCAATCAAATGCTAAACCTTCAATAATGGTTGGTTCAATAAAATAACCCTCGCTTAAGTCGCCGCTTAAATTAATTTTATTTCCACCGCAAAGTATTTTACCGCCTTCTTGTTTGGCTAATTCAACGTAACTTAATATTTTTTCTTGATGAGGTTTTGAAACAATGGCACCTACTTTTGTTTTTTCGTCTAAAGGATTTCCAACAGTCAGTTCTTTTGTTTTCGCAACAAAGTCTGTTTTAAATTTATCGTAAATTTTTCGCTCAACAAAAATGCGTGAGCCACATAAACATATTTGTCCTTGATTGGCAAATGAAGAATTTAAAGTGGTGGCTAACATTTTCTCATAATCGCAATCAGCAAAAATGATGTTAGGATTTTTGCCACCTAATTCTAACGAAAGTTTTTTAAACATCGGTGCTGCGATACTGGCAATACTTTTTCCTGTTGCGGTTCCACCGGTAAAAGAAATTAATGGAATATCGTTGTGGCTAACAATAGCATTTCCCACTTTTGCCCCAAGACCGTGCACAATGTTTAATACACCTGCAGGCAAACCTGCTTCAATACAAATTTCAGAAAGTAAATAGGCGGTCATAGGAGTTATTTCGGAGGGCTTTGCTACTACTGTGCAACCTGCAGCTAATGCCGGAGCAATTTTCCAACTAAATAAATATAAAGGTAAGTTCCATGGAGAGATACATCCTGCAACACCAACCGGTTGACGAAGCGTATAATTAATGGCTGTTTCTTCCATGCTGTGTGAATTAGAAGAGTAGTGCAAAATGCCGGTACCATAAAAATGAAAGTTAGCGGCCGCTCTTGGAATATCTACTGTTTTGGCCAGCTTAAGCGGCTTGCCATTATCAATACTTTCGGCTAGGGCTAATTTATCTAACTGTTTTTCTATTAATGCGGCAATTTTTAAAAGATAATCCGATCGTTTTTCTTTTGAGGTAATACTCCATTCTTTAAATGCCGTCTTTGCTGCAGCATAGGCCAATTCAACATCTTTCTCATCGCTGTCTGGTATATAAGAATATACTTTGCCTGTAGCCGGATTAAAATTATCTAAATATGTTTTCGAAACGGGTTCAATGAGTTGTCCGTTAATGTAATTTTTGATGTGTTGCATTTGCCAAATTTTAAGGTTAAAAATACCATTTAAACTGCACATTTCTTGAGCTGATGCGCTAAGTTCGCTATAATTTCTGTAATTGTGATTATTGCAAAAGAGATAATTTGCAATTTGCTTTTTTTACTAAAAACAGTATCTTTAACTCTAATAAACCAGTAAATCATGGCACTCAAAAAAGAGAAAAAAACAACAAAAATTAATTTACCAATTCAAAATCATTTTATAAATAGGTTTAAGGAAGTTTTACCTTCCGGCGTTGGTTTGGCTGAAGAAATGGCTGATCTTTTAAAAGTGAGTACTGATAGTGCTTATAGGAGAATTAGAGGTGAAACGGAATTAACTATCGAAGAAGTATATAAGATCTCAAAAAAATATGCCTTAAGTATTGATGATGTTTTTAGTAATCAAAATGACACAGTTACTTTTTCATATACCAAACTAACCGATAGCGACCATAATTTCGAGATCTACTTAAACCGCCTATTAACTCACCTTAAAACCCTAAAAAAATTCGATAACAGAAAAATTTATTATGTTGCTGAGGAAATTCCGGTTTTTTATTCTTTTTTCTCAAAGAAATTAACCGATTTTAAATTATTTTATTGGCAACGCAGCGTATTAAATGTTCCTGAATATCAACAAAAGAAATTTGATTGGGGTGTTGTGCCCCAAAAGTTAATTGATATCGCCCATGCCTCCTATACAGAGTATTTAAACATTCCTAGTTCTGAAATTTGGACATCAGAAACCGTATTAACGGGGATAAAACAAATACAGTTTTATTATGATAGCGGAATTATTTCATCTATTCAGGCAATAGAACTTCTTTCTGAATATCGATTAATGATAGAAATGATCATGAAGAACGCAGAGAACAGCAGAAAAAATCTTAGCGATAAAACCGAAACGTATTTTATGTATAAAAGTGAGGTGGTATTAGGCACCAATTGTATTTATGTAATAATGGGCGAAACTACTTATTCCTATATTTCTTTTAATTCTATGAATTCTTTAACAACTAATAACCCTCAGTTTTGCGAAGAAACCGAACATTGGGTAAGAAATTTAGAGAAAAAAAGCACATTAATTAGCGGTGTTTCCGAAAAGCAGCGTTATCAGTTTTTCAGTTTAATGTTCAAGTTAATTGATAATTGTATCGAAAAGATTAAATCTCATTAATTGAAAAAAACGATCTCAATAATTGGTGGGGGAGCAAGCGCGCTAATTTTAGGTTGTGAATTAGATCCGGAAAAGTACACTATTGGTATTTATGAGAAAAATACTGCCTTAGCCCGAAAATTTTTAGTGGCTGGCGATGGGGGATTAAATCTAACACATTCTGAAGATGAGACGAAATTTATTTTAAGATATACTCCAAATGAATTTTTAGAAACTTCCTTTAAACATTTTTCAAATAAAGACCTTGTTGTATGGTTAAATAATTTAGGGATAGAAACCTTTGTTGGTAGCAGCGGAAGGATATTCCCTAAAAAAGGTATAAAACCAATTGATGTTTTAAATCGCTTAGAAGAAAAAATAAAAAACAATCATGTAACCATAAATTTTAAACATGAATGGAATGGTTTTTCATCTAATAACGAATTGCTTTTTAAAACACCAACCGGAAATAAACAAATACAAAGCGATGTGGTGATCTTTTGCTTAGGCGGAGCCAGTTGGCCGGTAACAGGAAGCAAGGGAGATTGGATTACTTATTTTAATGAAAAAGGAATCAAAACAATTCCTTTTAAAGCGAGTAATTGCAGTTTTAATATAAACTGGCCAAAAGAAATAATAACGAGTATAGAAGGCAAGCCATTAAAAAATATTTCCATAACATGTGCTAATAATGTTAATGCCGGCGAGATCGTGCTTACATCATTTGGCATAGAAGGTAGCGGCGTGTATCCGTTAAGTCCTCAAATAAGAGAAGAACTCAATAAATTTGGTCATGCAAAAATTTATATTGATCTAAAACCATTGTTGTCATCCGAAGATGCTCTAAAAAAAATTACTAATTCAAGATCAAAATTATCCTATACAGAAAACATTGTAAGACAATTAAATTTAAACAAAACGCAAATTATTTTACTTAAATCTGTAATGAGTAAAAGCGATTTTTTAAACCCAATAAAATTTGTTAACAATTTAAAAAACCTCGAACTTCTAATTTCATCTTTAGGGCCAATTGAAGATGCCATTTCTTCTGTTGGTGGAATTTCCTTAACAGAAATTTCTGAAGATTTTGAATTAAAAAAAATAAAAAATAATTTCGTTATTGGCGAAATGCTTGATTACGACGCATCCACAGGGGGTTACTTGCTTCAATCGTGTTTTAGTATGGGAAAATACCTGGCAGATCATTTAAATGACCTTTAATTCTTAAAGATGTTAAAATCAAAATTTTAACTTTTATTCTGCATACTATAATAATAAAATTAACCTTTTAATGGTTTAAAACTTTTATAGTAATTAAATACTAATATTCTATATTTGCTCAGATTATAATTAAAATTAATATGGTGGCTACAAGTGAATATATATTATGCGAAATACAAAACGGAGTATTAATTATCACAATTAATCGTCCTGATAAATTAAACGCATTAAACAAACAAACTATTGAAGAGCTTCACGAAACATTAGTTGAAGCAGAAAATCAAAGCGAGATACGTGCAATTATTTTAACGGGGTCTGGTCAAAAAGCTTTTGTTGCCGGAGCAGATATTGCGGAGTTTGCAAATTTTTCTATCGAACAAGGTAAACAGTTAAGTTCAATTGGTCATTTTAAAATTTTCAATTTTATTGAGAATTATAGTAAGCCTGTTATTGCCGCAGTTAATGGATTTGCATTAGGTGGTGGTTTAGAATTAGCCATGGCTTGTCATATTCGTGTAGTTAGTGATAATGCAAAAATGGGTTTGCCGGAAGTAAGTTTAGGCGTTATTCCGGGTTACGGCGGAACACAACGCTTAGCTCAATTGGTTGGCAAAGGAAAAGCGTTTGAAATGATCGTTACTGCCGATATGATCAATGCTCAAGACGCTTACAAATGGGGTTTAGCCAATTATGTTACAACACAAGATGAATTATTAAATAAATGTTTTGAAATAACAGGAAAACTTGCAACGAAAAGCCCTACTGCAATTAAAACTGCCATTAAGGTTATTAATGCGGGTTATAATACTAAGTTAAATGGTTTTGAAGTTGAGATCGAAGAATTTGGTAAATCATTTGGCACCAAAGACTTTAAAGAGGGCGTAGGCGCGTTCTTAGAAAAAAGAAAAGCAAATTTTAAAGGGGAATAAAATAATAAATGATACAAAAAGAGTTGTTTTAAAACAGCTCTTTTTTTTTGCTGATTTTTCTCATATTAAACCTTAAATACATCAAAGCAATCAAAAAGTAGCGTAAATTTGTAGCACAGTAATAAATTGAAAAGTAACACAAAATATTTTATTGGTTTTATATTTCTATTAATTCTATTTTTTAGTCTTGATATGAATGCACAATGTGCTATGTGTAAACAAGCTGCTGAAACATCTTTAAAATCAAATCCCAATTCAATGGCTCGTAGTTTAAATAGTGGTATACTGTATCTTATGGCTGTTCCTTATTTGATGTTGTGTTTTATTTTCAGAAAACAAATTGCCCAACTTTGGAGAAAATTTTTCCCTAAGACCCCCGAAAGCCCTTTAAAATAAGGGTTTTTTTTAACTCACCCGGTAAGATAGGCTTTTCGCTCAGCCGATAATTTTCCCTTTTGTAATATTACCTTTGTAATAGATTTAAATTGAGCCGTACTCAAATCTAATTTTTTTAGATTTATATAATGTAGTTTTGATTCGAATTAAAAAAGTATGAAAACTATAAATATGAAATCTCTAAAATTAACGCTAATAGCAATCGTAACATTATTTGCAAGCTATAAAGAACTGAAAGCTTGTCACGGTCAACCACTAGTTAACTATCTTGTTACTCCTGTGCCATTAGGTATTACAATAAATGCAAGTTCAAATGGTGCAACCTGTGGTTGCGGACCATATTGGTTACAAACAGAACTTTCTTGTTCTGCTGCATTTAACGGTATACAACCTGCATGTTTAACCGAAAAATTAAAAAACTGGAATCAAGTAGGAACTTCATATGTAAGTTTCCCTTATTTTAATTCATTATTAAATGTGCCTAATTATAATGTGGGTGCCGGCTGGCCCGATAATTGTGCTTTAGAGCCATATAATTCTATTTTTATTCCTTATGCTAATTTGTGTCCTGGCAAAACTTATTTTATCCGTTCTCGCGAAATGATTTTAGGTGGCGGTAACGCTGGTCCTTGGACAGCGATATAGTCTTTCGTAGTTCCTGGGACGCCAGTCCAGTAACTAGCTCTGCATTTCAAAATCTATACGGCAGTAATGATGATGGGGTCTTAACCAAGTTGTCAAATAGCAATGCAAGTCTTATTGCGTCTAATAAAAACACAAATATTAATTTGCGCAATATCATTTTATTCCCAAATCCAACAAAAAATAAATTAAAATTAAAAAGTGATATGGAATTATCAGAACATGCAGAATTAACTAATTATTTGGGTAAACTAATCAAAAAGATAAAGATCGAGAATTCTGAAATTGATGTTCGGGATCTGCAAGAAGGAATTTATTTTTTAAGAATAAATTCTTCAACACATAAATTTATAAAAGTAAATTAGCTGTTTTGATCGATCACTTTTGGTGCTTTAAAATAATCGCTGTCCTTTTTCGGTGCGTTTTTTAAGGCTTCTTTTTGAGTAAGCGTAATTTCAGGTACATCTTTACGTAAAATATTTTTTTCGTTGGTCATGTATATTAATGGCTCAATATTTTCAGTATTTAATTCACTCAATTTATCTACAAAACTAAGCATGCGATTCATGTCGTTTAAAATTTCACCTTTTGCAGAATCATTAAATTCTAAGCGCGCTAAATGCGCTACTTCATCAACTGTTTTAATATCTATTTTATTTGCCATTAAATTTATTTAATTTTTCTTGTGTAAAGATATGAACTTTCTCTTTAAGTCCATCAATGTCTTTTTCAGTCATTCCTTTAGTAAAAATAGGGTCGCCAACATAGACCTCAGGCACGCCCGGCTTACCGTTACTTTTAAAAAAACCACCGTTTTGTAAAAAATGCCAGTTATTCAAATTTACAACTGGAATAATTGGCACTTGTTTTTCTACGGCTAATTTGAAGGCGCCGTTTTTAAAAGGTCTTAACTTTCCATTCTCGCTAATTGTTCCTTCGGGATAAATTACTACACTTAATCCCTGGTCGAGTTTATCCCCTGCGTCAGAAAAAGCTTTGTGTGAATTTTTAATGCTTTTACGGTTAACGGGTATATCTAAATAAATAAAAAAATATTTAAATAAAGGAATTTTTAGCAACTCATATTTACCCATAAACACCGCAGTGTGATCAGTATAAAAAGGGCAAAAAACAATGTCTAAATAAGAGGTGTGGTTAGAAACAATAATGCAGGGTTGAGGTAATTTGTATTTTTTTGTTTGATAAGAGATTGTTGGGAATAGAAACGAACCTGTAGAAATTATTCTTGCCCAAATGCGTTTTAACTTAAAAACAAGATCAAATTTTTTTGTAATTAAAGCAAAATAAAATACCGGAAATAAAATTAAGAATGGAATTACAAAACATAAAACAAACCAAATTTTCCAAATAGGAGAAAATATATAGTTTAATAATTTCATTTTGAGATGGACCAAAAATACTGTTTAATTTCTTTTTGTTCCAATTAATATTGCACTATCACAAAACCTGTTCTTGATTCTTTGTCTCCGTCAAGGAATTCGATAATATAATAATATGTAGCAGCAGGTACTTTATCAGCGCCAAGTGTTATGGCCGATATGTTAACGTAGCCATTCCAGGAGTTGTCGTAATCAGACTTTTCGTATACTTTATTACCCCAACGATTAAAAATGGTTAATTTCACCGGTCTTCCGTTTAATCCCTTAATAAAGAACACATCGTTTTTGCCATCACCATCCGGCGTAAATCCGTTAGGAATAAACAGATCAATTAAAGGAAGATTGATAACAGTTACGGTATCGTTGTTTGTTGGATCTCCATCTCCATCAGGATCCCAAGAGAAACCATTATTAGAACTATCAGATAAAGCGATACTATTTAATATATCGGCAAAACCGATCACGGAATTTTTAAATGGACCAAAATAGCCCTTAGGGTCTATACGCACAGTAAACACAACCGTATCGCGTTTGTTCGCTAATAAAGTACTAGAACCGGGAGAAGTTAAACTGATTTGCGAACCACCATCGAATAAAGGATTTACCGTTAAGCTACTGTTTTGTGAAGTAATAACAGGTTGATTAACGACAAAGTAAGCACTTGGAAAAGGGAAAGCGGCGTTTAAGTCTTCATTTAAACTCACGTTAGTTAAATTTAAAGAAGAAGCGTTAACTGCAGTAATAGTAAAAGTAACATCGTATAAATTATTATTAACTAAAATAGGTTTACCGGCCGCTTTTGTAATTCCAAAAATAGAATTGTTGCAATTAATTACTAAAACAGATAAAGTAGCTACTCCAAAACAGCCACCCATTTCACCAATTACAGTGTAGGTGCTTGCAGAATTAGTGGCAGTAGTTACTACAGAACTGCCTGTTAAACTTATGGGCGACCAAGTGTAATTTGCAGCCCCTGTAGCAGATAAAGATATACTTGTGTTATTACATGCTATGGTAGCAGAGCTGGAAGCAGTTATAGTAGGATTTACGCCAATGGTAATTGTAATTGTTTTTGTATCGGTGCAACCAAAATTATTTACACCCGTAACTGTATAGGTGGTATTAACAGTCGGAGAAATTACAACAGCAGAACCTGTTAATGCTCCTGGATTATAAACATAAGTCAGCGCGCCTGTAGAAGTTAAAGTGGCACTGGCACCGCTACACAATAAAGTAGAAGATGGTGTTGTTAAAATAGTAGGAGTAGGATTAACCACAATGTTTGTAGTTGCAGTGCGGGTACAACCAAATTGATTAGCCCCTGTAACGGTATAAATAGTAGTTACTGAAGGTGACACCACAACCGTATTGCCGGTTAAACTGCCAGGATTCCAAGTGTAAGAATTTGCCCCATTAGCAAATAATGTAGCCGAAGCTCCTTTACAAATTACAGGCGGTACAGCAAGAATGTTAACGTTAGGAAGAGGACGAACAAGTAATGTAAAAGTCCTAGAGCTACTGCAATTGCTGGAGCTGCCTAGTAAAGTGTAAATAGTATTAACGGTTGGCGAAACAACAATACTGGTTGCCGTTGAACCGCCCGGTAACCAGGTGTAATTAGTTGCGCCACTTGCTGTTAAAGTTGCCGAGCTGCCTCTGCAAATAGCGGTTGGAGTAGAAATGATGGTTAGAGTTGGAGTAGGATTTACAAGAATACTTACTGTTTTGGTACTGGTACAGCCCGAAGCGTTCGTTCCGGTAACGGTATACACTGTAGTTGTAGTAGGAGTAACAGTAACATTGGTTCCAATTAAATTGCCCGGAACCCAGGTGTAGGTGATAGCACCTCCTGCTGTTAAAGTAGCAGAGGCTCCGCTGGCACTACAAATACTTGTAGGGTTACTCACCGCAGTTAAGGTAGGATTTGCGTTGACAACTACGCTAACGGTTTTGGTATTTACGCAACCATTACCATTTGTACCGGTAACGGTATAGGTAGTATTTACGATCGGAGAAACAGTAACGTTGGTTCCCACTAAACTACCCGGCATCCAACTATAAGTAGAGGCACCGCTGCCAGTTAATGTAGCACTGTTACCCACACAAATAGCGGTAGGATTACTGCTTGCATTAACAACAGGTAAAGGATTAACAATAAGTGTAATAGT
>JBEIEI010000050.1:0-14612 GCA_040382975.1 Flavobacteriales bacterium | reverse complement strand
GGCGTGCGAGGCGTTCCGTTTTTTGTTATGGACAGAGCCTACGCCGTTTCGGGAGCACAACCCGTTGAAGTGTTTACAGAAACCCTTGAAAAATCTTTTGAAAGCTGGAAGGCCAAGAAAGGTTAAGGAAAATAAATTATTCCTTTACTACCTTAATTACTCTGCTTCCCTTATCAGAATTAATTTTTACAAAATAAATACCGCAGGGTAAATGTTGAATGTTAAATGTTGAATGTTGAATGGTTAGAGGTTCCTCTAATAATACCTGACCTAAAGAATTTAAAATTTGAATTTGTTCTCTCTCGCCATTTAATATTCTTAATTCAACATTTAAAATTCCCTCCGTTGGATTTGGATAAACTAAAACATTACTTAACTTATTCTTATTTTCTTTTAAACCAACAGTACCACTGATATTAATATCATCAACAAACACGTTATTGCCAGGTGCAGATGCAAATGGTATGAACTCAAATTTAAAATACACATTTTGATTACCTGTGTAAGAAGCTAAATTTATTGTTTCGGTAACCCACTCGTTTGCCTGTGGATTAAGATAGGCAGTTGGTACTAATGTACCTGTTGTATTTAATTGAGATCCGCTTTTAGTGAAAATTTGCGTCCAGCTTTGTCCACAATTACCAGATATAGAAACTCTCAATTCGTCATCATTAGTTGCTACTTGTTGCGCGTAAGCAAATTTAAACGATAGTTGCGCAGCACCAATTAAGTTTTGAAAATTAAATGCAGGACTATAAAAACTTACCGCACCATTAGGGTTATCATAATAATTATTTACCCAAACACAATTTGTTCCAGATGCTGCTGTAATAGTGTTAGTAACAAACCCGCTCCCGAATTGAGGTATAGAAGCGATCCAATTGTTATCAGGAAAAACACCTGTTTCAAATCCCTGGCTAACGTTTAAAGATCCTGAATTAGGTCCGGCCATTACAATTAAATTTTGTTTGGTGATAGAGTCTTCACCAAAAGCATTGCTCACTTTTAATTTAACAGAGGTAAGACCAGAGTTAGTAAAAGTTAATACGCCATTTTGTAAAGTAGAGGTATTGGCAGCTGAAGGGCTACTCCAAAGCCAATTAGTTACAGAGGCATTATAACTAAAATCGGTAAAACTGAAATTATTAGCCAAGCAGGTTACCGGATTAGAAAAAAACTCTGCCTTAGGTGCACAATTATTGTTTGGAAATAACACGCCTGTTGCAATTAAATTAGCGTTGGATGAAAGATTATTTCTTCCAGCAATGCCGCCAATAATACAATTATGCATGCGGTTTTTTTGTCCTTGTGTAAACATTCTTGAGCAATAAGCATATTCCATGTAATTTTGAGTATTCTCAACTATACCCGGAGAGCATACTGCTGAATTTAAATTACAACTATTATGTCCTTTTGTTACCGGTGTATCACTTACGCCGTCATCGCCACAAGCAACGTTAGGAGAATTGGTACTGCCCCAAACATGCTGTAAATTAAACCAATGTCCTGTTTCGTGTGTTAAGGTGCGAGATGCAAAGCCATTTGAGGTACCCATGCTTCCAACATAATTATGCAAAACTACAATAGCATCGGCTGGTGCACTTGCTGTACCAGGTAAATAAGTATAACCAGCGGCACCGCTTTGCATGGTTCTAACAACATAAATGTTTAAATATTTTGATGGATCCCACGTATAAATATAATTGCTAAAGCTAGGGGCCCAATCGGTTTTGGTTGTATAATGGCGAGTAATGCCATTAGTACACAAACCATTTTCATCTAAAGTAGCTAATTTAAATTCCATTTGGCAATTGGCAGCAATGGGCTTGTATAAAGAAATTATGCTGGTGGTATCGGCATTCTTTTTAGCAAAATCTCTGTTTAAAATAATCATTGCATCATTGATTTGAGCGTCGCTAATATTTTCAGCGCCACCTAAATGTAAAATATGAAATACCACAGGTATGGTATAGGTTGAAACCATTGTTTTTAATGATGCGCCATTTAGAGCCTGTTCATTAGCCTGCTTAATTAAGTGATCATATCTTGCCTTAGCCGTTTTATCCTGACTGAATAAATACTCATAGGCCGACTGTTGGCCGCAGATAAATTCATTTTGAGCAATAGCAACTGCACCAATTAATAAAAAAGCGGATAGTATAAGTTTTTTCATGTATTTATTAGATATTTAAAGGTATCAATTTTAGTTTAATTATCTTTACCACACAAATAATTGAAACATGATTAAAACCATTCAACAAATAAATATAGGCATATTAGGAGGCGGACAGTTGGGTAGAATGCTTATTCAAAATGCAATAAATCTAAATTTAAATATTTCTGTTTTAGACCCTGATAAACATGCTCCTTGTCGCCATTTAGTAAAGAAATTCACGCTTGGCGACTTAAACGATTATGATACTGTTTATGATTTCGGAAAAGATAAAGACCTAATTACTATTGAAATTGAAAACGTTAACGTAGAAGCACTTAAAGCACTTGAAAAGGAGGGAAAAAAAGTTTACCCGCAACCACACATTATAGAATTGATACAAGATAAAGGTTTGCAAAAAATGTTCTATCAAAGAAATAATATTCCTAGTCCAGACTTTTTTTTAGTTGAAAATAAAGAACAAATTGCTAAATACGCTAATTTCTTTCCTTTCTTTCAAAAACTGCGCAAAGGCGGTTACGATGGCAAAGGTGTTGTTAAATTAGTTAATCCTCATCATTTAGAAAAAGCCTTTGAACAACCAAGTGTTATTGAGCGTTTGGTAGATTTTGACAAAGAACTTTCGGTAATTGTGGCAAGAAGCGAAAGCGGAGAAATAAAATGTTTTCCGGTGGTTGAATGTGAGTTTAACCCGGAAGCAAATTTGGTTGAGTTTTTATTTAGCCCTGCCAACATTAAAAAAAGTGTTGAAAAAGAAGCTATTAAATTGGCCACAGATATTGCCGAAAAGCTTGGTATTATTGGCATACTGGCTGTTGAATTTTTTTTAACAAAAGACGGAAAAGTTTTAGTTAACGAAATTGCACCCCGCACGCATAATAGCGGGCATCATACCATAGAAGGTAACATCACTTCACAATTTGAACAACAATGGCGCGCCATTCTAAATTTACCGCTTGGCGATACAGCGATCATAAAAGCCGGTGTTATGGTAAATTTATTAGGTGATTTTGGTCACGAAGGTTTTGCAATTTATCAGGGTTTAGAAGACGTTTTAAAATTCAGTGGAGTATATGTGCATCTCTACGGCAAGGCTACAACCAAACCGTTCAGAAAAATGGGGCACGCCACAATTGTAGATGACGATATTTTAAAAGCCAAGCAAAAGGCAAAAATGGTTAAAAATACTTTGAAAATTATTGCTTAGGCATTACCTTTAGTATATGGAAAAACGTACTTGTCCAGAATGCGGAGAGACAATTAAAGGGCGCGTTGATAAAAAATTTTGCAGCGATATGTGCCGCAATTCGTTCAATAATAAAATTAACAGCGACACCAATAATTATGTTAGGAACATAAATAACTTTTTGCGTAAAAACAGAAGAATATTGGAAGAAAATTTAAAAGGCGACACTACAAAAATTGCAAAACAAAAATTAATAGATAAAGGCTTTAATTTTAATTTTTATACAAATACAATTACAACAAAAAATAACCACACTTATATTTATTGTTACGAGTTTGGCTATTTACCGCTTGAGCAGGAGCAGATCTTGATCGTAAAAAAGAAAACCGATAATTAAATTAAAATCTTGATCCCATGAAAAAATATTTGACAATGATCGTAGGCATGTTTTTTCTTTCGGTAAATTCACAAACCAATCTTAAAAACGTAACATGGGTTCTGAAAAAAATTGAAGATAAACGAGATCAAACCTCTCTTTTAATAAACAATAATTATTCTATTTTACGCTTTAGTGATAGCACTTATACGGGATATGGCTGCAACGCCTTTTCGGGTAAATATAAAATTACCGGCAACAAGATCAATTTTATTGGCGGCATGCTAAACACAGATCAAGGATGCACCGATCCTGAAGACTATAACGCAGAAGACATTATGATGCAAAATTTTACTCAGTTAGACTATTTGCAATCGGGCGACTCCTTAATTTTAAAAAAAGGCACTCGGATCGTTTTCACCTACCTTAAACGAAAAGAAAAATAACTACTGCCCCTGCTCTTCATTAATGTAAAATAGTTTATAGTATTTTAACCCTTTTTCTTCATCAAAACCACGCTCTACGTAATCATGGCGCGCATGAATGTAGATGTGAAAATTCTTATCCAACTTTACCACACTGCGCATATATTTTTGATTCTTTTTTACTGCCGTTTGCGAAACATCAAACTCATCAATAGCCGTAAGATCCATTTTTTTGGTGAAATCATTACGGTATTCTTTAAAAGCGCCAATTAACTCGGGTTCTACCAATACTTCTTTTTCAAAATCCTTTAAATTAAATTTATCTTTTTCTTTAAAGTAAGAGGTGCTTCTGTTAAGCATCATCATTTGATCTTGCTTATTTACATTATTGGCTTCCGTTAAAATTTCTTCGCAAAAACCACGCGAAGTATCAATAAAATTTTTGGTATGGTAATAACCGTTGGTTTAATTACTGAATTTAAAAAATCTTCCTGCCAATATAAAGCACACTCAGCATTCCGGTTATTGGTATCTATAATGCTTAATTTGTAACCGTTCTTTTTATCCAAATTAAAAACTAAACATCCTTTATCTAATTTATTTATGTTAATACCATTATCACAATCAATATCAAAGGCATCAACATGCTGATAAACTTTTAAATACGTTTCTTTATTTTCAGTTTTAAAATAACCAACAGCATCGGTTAACTCACCATCAACCATAGCATCTTTAAAATAACACACATAAAACTCGCCCCCATTTATTTTTGGATGCATACTTTGGTTATACAAGTGTTGAGCCACCTGTTTACTTTGCTCCACAAATTCGCTTGTTGATGCGAATAGATCTTCGCTTGCATTGGCAACACTAGCTAAAGAAACATCAACCTTTCCTTTGAATTGGTAGTATATATCCGTTTTAAAAGGCGTTAAAAAGTATCTTAAAACGGTTTCTTTTACAAAATCATCTTTAAACTCAAAAGCCTTATCGCTTAGGGTTAACTCTTCGCCAAGCCCTTTATTACCAACAAAATGAACACAAAAATGAGTTAATTGCGCACGAGAAAAATCTATCATAATTAGTTATATTACCCGCTAAATATAACATTCTTAAGCCGAGTGCATTTAACAATATTTAAACAAGTTTTTACCAAGTATGGCAAAATATGTGATTGTGTAATATGATATTACGTATTAAAAAATTAAATTTGTACATATGCAAGAAATCGTATCTAAAATAACCAAAAAAACAGTTCTTATTGTTGGGGTTATTATCCTTACATCGTTTACGTTTTTTAAATACGTATTTGATAAAAACGATGTTATTTTTGAATTGCTTTTCGGAAGCCTTAATCAAAACCACTATTCGCCTCTTAAGATAGATGATGCGTTTAGTGAAAAAGTTTTTGAGCTTTACATTAAGCGTTTAGACTATAATAAAAAGTTTTTATTACAAAGTGATTATGATGACTTGGCAAGATCTCGACGCGATATTGATGATCAATTATTAAATCAACGTCACGATTTTTACACAAAATCTATTGCAACCTATAACAAACGCCTAAAAGAAAAAGAAAATTGGAATAAAGAACTTTTAGCCAAACCATTAGATTTTACGGTTAACGAAGAATACGAAGTGGATTACGAAAAAACCACTTATGCTAAAAGCGAAGCTGATCTAAAAAATGAATGGCGCAAAATGGTCAAATACCAAGTATTACTTCGTTTAGATGATATGCTGGACAGACAAGAAAAAGCTATTGAGAAAAAAGATACAGCCTTTAAAGTTAGATCGTTTGATAGCATAGAAGTGGATGCAAGACGTAAAACATTAAAAGCAAATGAAGATTGGTTTAAACGCTTAAATAAAGTATCGCCACGAGACCGCTTCTCTACCTTTGCTAATGCCATTACAGGAGCTTACGACCCGCACACTGAATATTATGCACCAAAAGAAAAAAAGAAATTTGATCAAGCCATGAGCGGACAGTTTGAAGGGATTGGTGCGCGTTTACAAATAAAAGATGGTGTTTTAACAATAAGCGAGATAATTGTTGGAAGTCCTAGCTTTAAACAAGGTGAATTAAAAGCCGGAGACCAGATCCTAAAAGTGGCGCAAGGCGCTGCAGAGCCTGTAGATATCACTAATCTGGAAATTGACGAATCAATTGATCTTATAAAAGGTAAAAAAGGAACTGAAGTAAGGTTAACCGTTAAAAAAACAGATAATAGCATCAAAGTAATTCCAATTATTAGAGATGTTATTGAAATAGAAGAAACTTTTGCAAAAAGTGCTGTTCTCGAAAATAAAAATAAGATCGGCTATATCTATTTACCAACGTTTTATACCGACTTTACCCGTACCGGCGCCCGTGGTTGCTCTAACGATATGCGTAAGGAAATTGAAAAACTAAAAAAACAAAACATTAAAGGATTAATTATTGATTTACGCGACAATGGTGGCGGTTCCTTACAAGAAGTTGTTTCAATGGCAGGTTTGTTTTTTCCTAAAGGTCCTGTTGTGCAAGTACAAGGTAAAAACAATACACGCAATGTAATGGAAGATCGAACTCCCGATGTTGTTTGGGATGGTCCTTTAACAATTATGATCAATCATAATAGTGCAAGCGCCAGCGAAATTTTAGCAGCTGCTATTCAAGATTACAAACGCGGCGTTATTCTAGGAACACCAAGTTTTGGTAAAGGTACAGTACAATCATTTGTTGATTTGGATAATTTTTTATTACCACAGTTTGACACCATTAAACCTGTTGGGCAAGTAAAAATAACGCAACAAAAGTTCTACCGCATTAACGGCGGTGCCACGCAATTAAAAGGCGTTGTGCCGGATGTATTGCTACCAGACCCTTATGCATTTATTGACATTGGCGAAAAAGAAATGGATAATCCAATGCCTTGGGATGAAATTTCTAAAGCAGATTATGTTGAATTTAAAACTATAAATTACACGCAAGTTTTAAAAAGCAGTCAGTCGCGCATTAAAAAAAGCACTCAGTTTAATTTAATTGAAGCTCAAGCTAAAGAAGTAAAAGCGAAAAAAGACGACACCAAGTACAGTTTAAATCTTGAAAAGTTTAGAGCAGAGCAAAAACAATTAAGAGACCAAAATAAAAAATATGAAGATCTAAAAAAAGAAATTAAAGGCTTCTCAGGGCAGTTACTTCCGGATGACATTACTAAATTTGGAAGCGACACTACTCGCTTAAACAGAGAGTATAGATGGGTTAAAAATGTTACTAAAGACATTTACATTCACGAGGCCTCTAATGTAATTAACGATATTAAATAAAATTAGTAATCCGATATGAGTCAAAAACCTTTTGTTCCAGTGCCAGCTATGGGCGTAAGGCTTTTATCTTTTGAAGACCAGCAACCAAACTGCAAATACGATGTAAATATTGAATGTTATCATCTTAGTGAACTTGTAAAACAAGGTTATAAAAAAGTAGTTGATATAGGTTGCGGTTACGGTAGAACTAAAAAAATTGTTGAAAATGCAGGCGGCACTTGGGTTGGCGTTGAACCCTTTGAAGGAGGATCGCACACGGTAATTGCCAGCGCTGAAGATCTTCCCTTCGATAACGGAAGTTTTGACCTTGTTAACATGGACTCCGTTTTAGAACATATTCCCGATGTTGAAAGAGCTATTGCAGAAGTTAGTAGAGTTTTAAGGCCCGGAGGATTATTTGTTGGGTATGTAGCGTTTATGGAGTGTTTTCACGAGATCTCGTACAACCATATGTCTTATTTTTCGCTAGAATTTTATGCTAATAAACATGGTATGAAACTTGAAAAAATTACCGGAGGTAGGCGTTTTGGAATAGATTATCATAAAATGGTTTTATGGAGTCCTATTCCTTTCAATAACATGCGTGCTTTTATTGCTTTTAGAATAAGAACATGGAATAAATTAAAATCAAAGCTTATGTACCTTGATCTTAGATTTAGAAAAAAATTGGATGCAGCTACAGCAAGCAAAAAAGCCACTATCTATTATAAAGTAGAATGCTTAAGGCAATCTAACGGTTTTAATTTTATGATCAAAAAACTCTAACTGGGGTTATTTCTAAATTGATCATTCTTTGTGCAAAAAATTGTTTTAACAGACAAAAAAAAATGTTCATTATTGTGCCCTAGTCCTTATGGAAAAAAAGAAAAATATTGCCATTATTGGCAGCACCGGAAGCATTGGCACACAAGCCTTAGAGGTAATTCGCGAAAACCCTGATCAATTTGTGGCAGAGGTCTTGGTTGGCAACTCTAACGCCGATCTATTAATAAAACAAGCCTTAGAATTTAATCCCAACGCGGTTGTTATTGCCGATGAATCAAAATACCAGCAAGTAAAAGAAGCGCTTCAATCACATGATATTAAAGTTTACGCGGGCGCAAAAGCAGTTGAACAAATTGTTGAAATGGAAACCATTGATATGGTTTTAGCCAGTATTGTAGGTTATGCCGGCCTTGCTTCTACTATTAATGCTATTAAACATAAAAAACAAATTGCCCTTGCTAATAAAGAAACCCTGGTTGTTGCGGGCGAATTAGTTACAAAATTAGCTTTAGATAATGCCGTAAATATTTATCCGGTTGATAGCGAACACTCCGCTATTTTTCAGTGTTTAGCCGGCGAGTGGGATAATAAAATTGAAAAGATCTATTTAACTGCAAGTGGCGGTCCTTTTAGAGGCAAAACTCGCAGCGACCTTTTAAATGTTACTAAAGCACAAGCATTAAAACATCCAAATTGGACAATGGGTGCTAAAATAACCATCGATTCGGCAAGCCTTATGAATAAAGGCTTGGAAGTGATCGAAGCAAAATGGTTATTTAATTTAGAACCTTCTAAAATTGATGTGATCGTTCATCCGCAAAGTATCATTCACAGTATTGTTCAATTTGAAGACGGCAGTATGAAAGCCCAAATGGGTTTGCCCGATATGAAATTACCAATTCAATATGCCATTGGTTTTCCAAATAGAATAAAAAATACTTTTCCAAGATTTGATTTCTTAAACTACCCTCAGTTAACTTTTGAGAAACCGGATCTTGATACCTTCACTAATCTTAAATTAGCTTTTGCTGCCATGGAAAAAGGCGGTAATATGCCGGCTGTTTTAAATGCCGCAAACGAAGTGGCCGTTCAGGCATTTTTAGAAGATAAGATCGGCTTCTTGCAAATGAGCGATGTAGTTGGAAACACAATGGAGAAAATTAATTTCCTGAAATGCCCTACCTATGAGGATTACATTGCTTGTGATAAGGAAGCAAGGGTTTTAGCTAAACAACAATTTTAAGTTCATAATAATACTTAAAACAACCATTTTTTCTTTAAAACTCAGCCAAATTACTGTAACTTTACCTTCCTAAATTAATTACACCTAAAAGGTGAAAATTATAGCTAAAATTAAAATCGAATTATGTTTATAAAAATTGCTCAATTATTTTTAAGCCTTACAATACTTGTAACCCTTCACGAATTTGGTCACTTTTGGTTTGCCAAAAAATTTAAATGCCGTGTAGATAAATTCTACTTGTTCTTCGACTTCCTTTTTCCATTTGCTAACATCATGAATTTTGCATTGATCAAAAAGAAAATTGGTGATACAGAATACGGTTTAGGTTGGTTCCCTTTTGGAGGTTATGTTCAAATTGCCGGAATGGTGGATGAGCAAATGGATAAATCTATTATTGACAGACCGGCAGAACCATGGGAACTAAGAAGCAAACCGGCTTGGCAACGTTTATTAGTTATGATGGGTGGAATTATCGTTAACTTTTTATTAGGCATATTAATTTTTTGGATGGCATTATTTGCCTGGGGAAAAGAAACATTACCTATTACAAATTTACCTCACGGTTTAATGGTTGACAGTTCTGCTTACGAAATGGGATTAAGAAATGGCGATTACATTACTTCTTTAGATGGTAAAGCTGTTAAATCAATTAATCGTATTCCTGTTGAGATCATCATGAATGGTGTTACAACCATTGAAGGTGTTCATGCTGATGGAAAAAAATTCTCATTGCCTGTAGATGATACTAACCGTTCACGAATTTTAAAAAGATTAAAAAAATCAAAATTTGTTGAACCACGTTTTATTCCTGTGGTTGCAGGAATTGATAGCACCAGCTTTGCGGCCAACTCCGACCTTAAAAAAGAAGACAGAATTATTGGCGTAAATGGTGTTGGGGTAACTTATTATGATGAACTAAAAGCACAATTACTTCTTTCTAAAAACAAAAAAGCAGAGTTAATGCTTTTAAGAGGACAAGATACGGTTAAAACAAATTGTCAGGTGAGTGATATTGGCACCATTGGTTTTTGGCCAAAAGCGCTTAACGTTCCTAAAATAGAAGAACAAAAGTTTGGTATTGGTCAGGCGTTTGCACAAGGTTTAAAAGATGGTATGGAACAAATTGTGATGCAGGCAAAACAGTTTGTAGTAATATTTACTGTTAAAGAAGCTCACAAACAAGTTGGTGGTTTTTACACAATGGTTCAGCAAATGAATCCTGAGTGGGACTGGCAAAGCTTTTGGATGTTTACCGGCTTTTTATCATTAGCCTTAGCATTTATGAATTTTTTACCAATACCAATGTTAGATGGTGGTTACATCATGTTTATATTATGGGAAATGGTAACCGGTAAAAAAGTATCCGATAAAGTTGTTTATTACGCCAACAACGTTGGTTTATTTATTGTGTTGGCATTAATGGTGTATGCAAATACAGATTGGTTGCGTAACTAATTTTTATTATTGATTTATTTGAATGAGATCCCTCGTTCCTCGGGATGACAAAAACAGTGTCATGCCAACGAAAGGAAACATCTTATTCGATTAAGTATTAATATATCTATAAATGAGAAAAGAACTATTTTTATTGATCTTAAGCTTTTTAACCTTCAGTATTGTTGGCCAAAACACTACCGTTGGTGGCTCTAACAATAAAACAGCGCGCGAAGCAGCAGCTGCTCATAAAGTAATGTTAATTCCTTTTGAATCGCGCTTATACATGAGCGAAATTGATCAAAGTATTAATGCAGAAACCAAGCTAACCGCCAAAGAAATTAAATACAAATTCCGAGATGGTTTAAACGAGCAATTATTTAAAGCTTTTAAAACCAATAAATTTAATGTGGTAGACTTAATGGAAGATACCGCAAAATACCGAAAAGACCTTAATGGTATTTATCAATACCTGACTTACGAATTTCAAAAGATCCCTAATCAGGAAAACTATCAGCCGCCAAAAAAAGAAAAAGAAAAAAAGGCAATTGAAAAAGGACAATTAAATGTAGAGAGTAATTCTGATGCGCGTTTTATGAATGCTAAAATTACCGATGCAAAAGTGGTACCTATTTTATACGGAAAATACAAAACAGACTTATTTGTTTTTATTAATCAATTAGACATTAAAGCAAGCGGCAGCAAAGGTCCGGCTGAATTAGGCGAAGGCAATGGTAATAGAAAAATAACCGTGCATTACACGGTTTATACTTACGATGCAAAAGAAATAAATTCGGGTGTTGCTGAAGAAGAATTTGCGGTTGATTTAAACAATCCAAAAAAAATAATCGACAAACATTTTTCTAAAATTGCAAGCACCATCGTGCAACGTGTAAATAAAGGTTTAGCTGCTCCGGTTAAGTAATCCATTTAACTTTTTTTAAACATTCTGTTTCAATGATTGAAATGCTTATTCAGTAGGCGTTTTAAATTTTTTTCGTTGAAAACCTTTGCCAATTATTTAAAACTAAAATTTAGTATTTTGATGATAATTGTATCTTTATAAAAGAAAACAAAAACCCTATGGAAATTTTTTTATTGCTGGTAGTTATTTTATTGCTCATCATTTTTAACAGCTCTAAAAATTCCAAATTAAAAAAAACAGAAGAGCGTTTATCAAATATTGAGAACTACCTAAAAAAAGTTAGTTTCAGTCAAACCCAAAAAACAAGCCCTGCCACTACTCCATCAACCGAAGCTGTTAAAGATATTCCCGAAAAAGTTGTAACGCCAATTCCACCTGTCATTGTTCCTCCGGTAGTTAGTGAAGAGCCTGTAATTATTAAAGAAACCATCACAGCTCCAATAAAAGAAGTTGAGAAAACCGAAAAAGTGGAAGCTCCAATTGCGCAACCAATTAAAGCCAATAAAAAAGAGGATTAACTATCAAAACTAACATCCATATTACTACGCCAAACGATCTTGAATTTGAATCGATAAAAAAATACATTGCCGAATTTGAGTTAGACGATCGTGATCTAAAAAAAGAACAGTTTGCTATTGCAAAAAATGAAGATGAACTCTTAGGCTTTGGAAGAAACAGAAACCATAAGGGTTGCGACGAAATGTGTTCATTAGGCATCATCAACAAAGAAAGAAATAAAGGCATAGCAAAATTATTGGTTCAACATCTCATCGATGTTTCAACTCAACCCTTATATTTGGTTTGTATCATCCCGGAATTCTTCACGCCGTTTAATTTTAAAATTCTAACCGAGTATCCACCAGAATTACAAAATAAATTAGAGTATTGTATTCATGATCTGGTAGTTGAAGAAGAGTATGTGGTGATGAAATATTTTAATTAATCGATCAAGCATTTGAATTTATTGTCATCCCGAGGAACGAGGGATCTAAATACAGATTCCTCACTTCGACTGCGCTCATTGCGACGCCTATCGTCGGAATGACAAGCTGATAAGCGTTAACACACGTTTTGTAATACGCCGAAAGCACACAATGGTTGGCCTCATAGAATTTGGAGCAGAAATACAAATCCTGCAGAGCATTATAAACCGAAAGCAAACACGGTATCTCCCTCTTGAGGGAGTGTCCGCAGGACGAGGGAGGAAAAAACTTGCTTAAAAATTAAACTTATGCGTTTATATTTTTAAATAGTCATCCCGAGGAACGAGGCATCTATCTTGCACCATTTTTGAAATGAAAGAAAACAAAAAGCCTCTGAATAAATTCAGAGGCTTTTAATATATATAACTTTAAAAAAAGTTGGGAAACAGATCCTTCAACTCCGCTCAGGATAAGTAATTTCTAACCTTTCGCTAGCGATCCCGATAGCTATCGGGAAAGAACTAGAACAGATCCTTCGACTCCGCTCAGGATAAGTAATTTCTAACCTTTCGCTACGCGATCCCGATAGCTATCGGGAAAGAGCTAGAACAGATCCTTCGACTCCGCTCAGGATAAGTAATTTCTAACCTTTCGCTAGCGATCCCGATAGCTATCGGGAAAGAGCTAGAACAGATCCTTCGACTCCGCTCAGGATAAGTAATTTCTAACCTTTCGCTACGCGATCCCGATAGCTATCGGGAAAGAACTTACTTACATCATGCCACCCATGCCCCCCATATCAGGAGCGCCACCCATTGCAGGTTTCTCTTCTTTTTTCTCAGCTAAAACACAATCAGTTGTTAAAAGCATAGCTGCTACCGAAGCTGCATTTTCTAAAGCAACACGACTTACTTTAGTAGGATCAATAACACCTGCTTTTAATAAATTTTCGTACACTTCAGTTCTTGCATTAAATCCGAAATCATCTTTACCTTCTTTAACACGTTGCACAACGATAGAACCTTCAATGCCACAATTAGTGCAGATCTGACGTAAAGGCTCTTCTAATGCACGTTTAACAATTGCAATACCAGTATTTTCGTCTTCATTAACACCTTTTAATTTATCTAAAGCGCTAATTGCACGAATATAAGCTGTTCCGCCACCCGGTACAATTCCTTCTTCAACCGCTGCACGTGTAGCTGCTAAAGCATCATCAACACGATCTTTTTTCTCTTTCATTTCAACTTCACTTGCTGCACCAATATATAAAACTGCAACACCACCGGCTAATTTAGCTAAACGCTCTTGTAATTTTTCTTTATCGTAATCAGATGTTGTAGACTCAATTTGAGCTTTAATTTGATTTACACGAGATGTAATTTCTGCTTTTTTACCGGCACCGTTTACGATGGTAGTATTATCCTTATCAATAGTGATCTTTTCTGCTTTACCAAGATCAGTTAATTGCATATCTTCTAATCTGCGACCTTGCTCTTCGCTAATGTATGTTCCACCGGTTAAAATTGCGATATCTTCTAACATTGCTTTTCTGCGATCACCAAAACCAGGAGCTTTAACTGCACAGATCTTTAAGTTAGCGCGTAAACGATTTACAACTAATGTTTGTAAAGCTTCTCCGTCTAAATCTTCGGCAATAATTAATAATGGTTTTCCTGTTTGAACTGCTTTTTCAAGAATTGGTAATAATTCTTTCATGGCAGAAATTTTCTTTTCATAAATTAAAACATAAGGGCTTTCCATAACCACTTCCATTTTATCAACGTTATTTACAAAGTAGATCTGAAGAGAGTCGTTTTGGGAAAGAGTGTCTAGTAGAGTGTAGATCT
>JBEIEI010000049.1:0-14803 GCA_040382975.1 Flavobacteriales bacterium | reverse complement strand
CAACAGGACACAGCTTGGTGTTTTTAAAGAACAATGATTATTTACTCTCTAACTTATTAGAAAGTTTATTGATAGAGATCTTATTGATCGCGATCGTGGGCATTGCCTTGTTCCGTTCGGTTAGAATTATTGTGCTTTCTAAAATACCTTGCTTGATACCATTAGTTATTACAGCAGGCATTATGGGTTTTTTAGATATACGCTTTAAACCTTCTACAATTTTAATATTTAGTATTGCCTTTGGTATTTCGTCAGATGGCACAATTTATTTTTTAACCAAGTACCGCCAGGAATTAAAAAAATATAAAAAAGGAGCGGCTGCGGCTATATCTGCGGCAATAAAAGATACCGGTTTAAGTATGGTTTACACCTCTATTATTTTATTTTGTGGTTTTGCAATTTTCTCTGCCTCTAGTTTTGGTGGCACTGCAGCTTTAGGTATATTAGTGTCGTTAACCTTGTTAATGTCTATGTTTACCAATTTAATTTTACTCCCGGCCATTTTACTATCTATCGATAATAAATCAACCAAAACAGAAATTATTGAAGAACCGTTAATTGACATTGAGGATAGTATCGAATAGAGCCTTAATATGCCTAGGAATATTAAAAAATAATTTTAATCACACTTTTCAAACAGCTTTTTTAGTTAACTAATTTCCGCATACTTAAATGAAAAAAATTGCAGACCTATACTTATCAATATCATGAAAAAGAAAGTTGAAATTTTATCGCCTGCTAAAAATTTAGTACAAGGTATGGCGGCAATTAATGCCGGAGCAGATGCTGTTTATATTGGAGCTCCTCAATTTGGCGCTCGCACCAATGCAACTAACTCTATTGAAGATATTGAAGAATTAGTAAAATATGCCCATCTGTTTAAAGCGCAGGTTTTTGTGGTAGTAAATACCATTTTATATGATCACGAATTAGAAGATTGCAAAAAATTAATACACCAATTATACGCGATTGGCGTTGATGCACTCATAGTGCAAGACATGGCCATTATGGAAATGAATTTGCCTCCTATAGTTATTCATGCAAGCACACAGGCTAATAATAGAGACCCTAAACATGTAAAATTTTTAGCTGATGCCGGAATGAAACGTGTGGTTTTAGCCAGAGAATTAAATTTAGATCAGATAAGAGATATTAAAAATGCTACAGATGTTGAATTAGAGTTTTTTGTTTCCGGAGCACTTTGTGTGTCATTTAGTGGCAATTGCTATATGAGTATTGCAGGTGGCGAGCGCAGTGCCAATAGAGGCTCATGTGCGCAAAATTGTCGCTTACCATATAATTTAATTGACGGCACCGGAAAAACTTTAATTGCCAATAGTCATTTATTATCCATTAAAGATCTTGACCTGAGCGATCAGTTACCTAATTTGATAGAAGCAGGAATAACTTCTTTTAAAATAGAAGGGCGATTAAAAGATATGGTGTATGTTAAAAACAACACCTCCTACTTACGCAAGAAATTAGATGCCTTTTTAGAAAATAACGATACCTATCAAAAAGCATCGTCTGGCAGAACCTTTTACAACTTTGAAGCCGAGATGGATAGAAGTTTTAACAGAGGCTACACTGATTATTTTGTAAACAAACGCACCGAAAAAATTGGTTCGTGGGAAAGCCCCAAATCGCAGGGACAATTGATAGGAAAGCTTTTAGAAGTAAAAGCAAATGGTTACGTGATAGAAAACTACGAAACATTAAATAACGGAGATGGACTTTATTTCATTAATGAGAATGGAGAGCCCGATGGAGCACAGATAAACATTATTATTAATGATATTGTTGTACCAAATACATTTAAACCATTAAAACCCGGCACAGTTATTTATAGAAACTCTGATGCCGCATTTAACAGATTAGTTGAAAGAGAAGACAGTGCTATTCGTAAAATTGGTGTGAAATTAAAATTTACAGAAACAAAAACCGGCTTTGAATTAGAGGCTATTGATGAAGATGGGCATAAAAGCAGATCATCATTTGTGCAAGAAAAAGAAATAGCAAAGAATGAGGATTCGACCATTCCAAACATCAAAAAAAATCTTTCTAAAACCGGAGGCACGCCTTTTATTGTTGATGATATTGAAGTGGCGTTTTCGAAGAATTGGTTCTTACCAATTTCAAAAATAAACGAAATAAGAAGAGTTGTGTTGGAGCAATTGATCGACATAAGAGTAAACGAATACCATCGCAAAGAATTTCAAATCAAAAAAACAGATCATCTCTACCCCGTTTCGCAATTGGATTTTACCTATAACGTATCAAATAATTTGGCAAGAGCATTTTATAAACGACATGGCGTAACTGAAATTGAAAGAGCTTTTGAATTGCAATGGGATCCCGGAAAATCGCGCGTTATGACAACAAAATATTGCGTAAAATATGAGTTGGGTAAATGCGCCAGATACCAAAGAGAAACAATGGGTGAAAAAGTGGTTGAACCCCTTACACTAAAACATGGCGAGAACGAATACAAATTAAAATTTAATTGTAAACCTTGCGAAATGGAGATCTGGGAAAAAGATGCCGAATTAGAATTTGAAGACGAAGATTAACACATTGAATTGGTTATTTGCTACTAATTTATTTGCTTATAACAATTAATAAATTTATAATCCATGTTTGAATTAATTTATCGTTCAATTGCTGTTCCCAATATTTCGGATGCGGAAATTAATGCAATGTTAAAAACTTCAAGAAAATTTAATTCTGAAAATAATATTACGGGCTGCCTTTTATTTCATAACAATGAATTTATACAAATATTAGAGGGCGAAGAGAAAACGATGTTAAGAATATAAACGAATGGCTTTTTATTGAAAATATTAAAACGATCGCAGAGTTAGCCGAAGATAGGTTGGATGCCGTAAAACTATTTTGGTACATGGCAAAACAACTAATCAAAAAGATTTAATTTAAAAGTCTACTTTTAACTTACCTGCTTTTTTTTGATGTTTATTAATTTCAAAAATAATTAGAGGTACTAAAAACACAGTTGGCCCTAACCATAAAACAATTCCAGGCGCAGGAATCCAACGTCCGTTATTTACAGTAAACGCAGTTATTGCTCCAATATAACTTCCTAACATGCCACCAATGTGAGCTAACAACCAATAATTTTTATAAACCAACTTCTTACTTAAACGTTGGTAAGTAATGTAGTTGCTTCTAACGCCAATAACACCAAATACCAAACTTATTATTCCCATTGCGGTATTCGACCTTATTAATGCAACAATTCCTAAAATAACAAATCCAATATGCATTAATCCAAAAAACACCTCAATGACCCAATCAAACCAAAGCGGTTTTTGATCGATATGCAATTTTTTAAGCTTCAATGATCTGTAAGCCGTTAAACAAGAATAGTAGGTAAAAAACGAAACACAAAATAAAAAAACATTAGACTTATATATTGACAAAAAAATGGCGCTGAAAAATATCACTGTCATTGCAAAAAAATAAATTTTACCAACAGGTTTATGTTTTTTTACATTGTTTCGAAAGATGATGGCGAGCAAACCACCTAATAGCGCTATCGCCCCTGCAATGATATGTATTATTAATATTATTTTATATGCAATTTCCATTTTGCTTTTTTAACAAAGATAAAATAAAGCTATACAAAACATTAATTCAAAAGGGCTGATTTTTAACACCTAAAATGGTAAAAAATCAAATTAATAAAATTTTAATTACCTGATTTACAGTACTTTAATTGGTAGCATGTAAATTACAGGTATTTCCAGTATATATTTGTAATCACATTTAAAAACGAATAACTATTTAATTCTTCAATACCATTACAACTCCCCCCTATTTGCAATTCGTTTAATTTTAAAATTTTATTGGATTTTTAAACAAAGGCAAATACTAAAGGCAAAATTGTATTCGAGAATTTATTAAAATATAAGCAGGTTTGGGTCTAGCCCTTTTTCTCAAAACTGTTTTAATTAAATAAAATAAAAAGGGAAAAAATAAAAAATAAAAAAAATGGAAAAAGGAACAGTAAAGTTTTTCAACCAAACAAAAGGATTCGGATTCATTAAAGTTGAAGGATCGGGAAAAGAAGTTTTCGTACACGTAAGTGGTATTAAAGAAGAAATTCGCGAGAACGACGAAGTAGTGTTTGATATTGAAGAAGGTAAAAAAGGATTAAATGCAGTTAACGTTAAGTTAGCTTAATTCTTTTTTAGTTAATTAAATAATTGCGATTACAAAAATTATAAATATATAAATCAGTACCCAATTTTAATTAACAAAAAAACCCTCTCAGTTTAACTGAGAGGGTTTTTTTTGTGATCATATTTTCGTTAAACTGTCATTATTTCTTTTTCTTTTTGCTCAACATGCTTGTCTACTTTTGCCGACGCAGCATCTGTAAGCACTTGTATTTTCGCCTCTCCGCTCTTTGCCTCATCTTCAGGCAAACCATCTTTTTGCAATTTTTTAATATGCTCCATACTGTCTTTACGAACGGTGCGAATTCCAACCTTCGCATCTTCACCAAAACTTTTTGCAGTTTTAGATAATTGTTTACGACGCTCTTCTGTTAAAGCAGGTACCATAATACGAATTAATACACCATCGTTTTGCGGATTAAAACCTAAGTTAGCCGCCTGAATAGCTTTCTCAATTGGCGTTAACATACTTTTTTCCCAAGGTTGAACTACCAGGGTACGTGAATCCTGAGAGTTTACACTTGCGGTATTACTCAATGGCACCATACTTCCATAGTAATCTACCATAATACTTTCCAGCATTGCCGGACTTGCTTTTCCTGCTCTTACTTTTTGAAGTTCTGTCTCTAAATGATTAATGGCTTTGTCCATTGAGATCTTAGCATTTTCTAATACTGAATTTATATCGCTCATAATTGTATTTTATTTATAATTAAATTTTTATTTTTTTTCGTTAAACAGATCAATTAAGTTTTTTAATACAAAATCTATTTCTTCTTTAGTGTTGTATTTACTAAAGCTAAAGCGCACAGATGGGCGTTCCATATCAATGCCAATACCTCTTAACACGTGGCTTCCCTGATTACTACCACTACTGCAAGCACTTCCCCCACTGGCGGCAATCCCTAAAATATCTAAATTAAATAATAACATTTCTGCATCGGGATGAATTGGAAAACGACAATTTAAAACCGTGTACAACGATTTTTCGTGAGAGGTTTCTCCATTAAATTCAATACCCGGAATGTTTTTAATTAATTGCTCGCGCATATAATCTTTTAAACCCATAATATGCTTTTGATGTTCTTCCATTTCATCAAAACAAATTTCTAACGCTTTTGCTAAACCAACAATACCATAAACATTTTCTGTTCCACCACGCATGTTTCGCTCTTGTGCTCCACCATAAATGAATGGAGAAATTTTGCATTCGTGATTGATGTATAAAAATCCTACACCTTTTGGTCCGTGAAATTTATGAGCAGCGCAAGCAACAAAATGCACTTTAATATCACGAAGATCCATTCTGTAATGGCCCATGGTTTGCACAGTATCACTATGAAAAATTGCATTGTATTTTGCACATAACTCACCAACTTCTTTTAACGGCAACAGTGTTCCAAGCTCGTTGTTTGCATGCATTAGTGAAACAAGACTTCTCGGATTATTTTTTAGTAATTCTTCAAGATGAGCAAGATCAACGTTTCCTTTGTCATCTAATTTAACCCAGCTAGCTTTAACCTTACCGGCTTTTTCAAGCATTTTAATTGTATGTTCAACTGCATGATGCTCTATCTCGCTGGATATAACATGCTTTAGATCATAAGTTGCTATTGACTGGTTAATGGCCATGTTATCAGCCTCCGTTCCACCCGAAGTAAAAAATATTTCGGCAGGCGTTACATTTAATAATTTGGCAACTGTTTTACGAGCTGTTTCAATTACCGCGCGTGTCTTTCTTCCAAATGAATGAATGGAAGAAGGATTACCAAAATCTTCAACCATCAAAGGCATCATAGCCTTTAATACATTCTCATCTAATTTGGTAGTTGCGGCATTATCTAAATATACTTTCATGTATCTTATTTTAATTCTTGATGATCTCTTTTATGTCGGAAATTATTTTGTTGGCCAAACTATCTGCTGTAGAGGCAGATTGACTCTCGCTATAAATGCGAATAATAGGCTCGGTATTGCTTTTACGCAAGTGCACCCACTCTTTATCAAATTCTATTTTTACGCCATCAATACAATTAATAGGTTGTGATTTGTATTTTTCTTTTATATCCGCTAAAACTTTATCTACATTAATTTGCGGCGTTAGTTCTATTTTATTTTTTGAAATAAAGTAACCGGGATATGTTTTACGCAGCATAGAAACTGTTTTACCATACTTTGCTAAGTGTGTTAAAAAGATCGCAATTCCAACTAAAGCATCTCTACCATAATGTAACTCGGGTAAAATAATTCCGCCATTACCTTCGCCTCCAATAACTGCATTGGTATCTTTCATCATCTTTACAACATTCACTTCACCAACGGCCGAAGCAGAATAACTTCCGCCTTGCGCCTCAGTTACGTCGCGCAAAGCACGTGTACTTGATAAATTGCTAACAGTATTTCCTTTTTTATTTTTTTGAAGGATGTAATCTGCAACGGCAACCAAAGTATACTCTTCACCAAACATCTCACCATCTTCACAAACAAAAGCTAAACGATCAACATCCGGATCAACACTAATACCAAGATCTGCATTTTGTTTAACTACCGTATTACTTAGATCAGATAAATGCTCCGGTAAAGGCTCGGGGTTATGTGCAAAATTACCGGTTGGTTCACCATGAATAACAGTAACTTTTTTTACGCCTAACTTATTTAATAGAGCCGGAACAACAATACCTCCACTAGAATTAATAGCATCTAATACAACTGAAAAATTTGCCTTTTCAATTGCTTCTATGTCCACATAAGGAAGATCAATTATTTTCTGAAAATGTATATCTATAAAATCAGTATTGATCGAATAAGTTCCAAGCTTATTAACCTCTGCATAATTAAAATTAGTGTTTTGTGCTAAATTCAATATTTCTGTGCCATTCGCCTCGCTAATAAATTCACCCTTTTCATTCAATAACTTTAAGGCATTCCATTGTTTTGGGTTATGACTTGCTGTTAGAATAATACCACCTTGAGCTTTTAATTCGGTAACGGCCATCTCTACAGTTGGGGTTGTACTTAATTCAAGATCAATTACATTAATTCCTAAACCAATTAAAGTTCCGGTAACAATACTTGAAACCATTGGTCCGCTAAGTCGGGCATCTCTGCCAATAATAACGGTTATTGTATTTTTTGAAGGATGATTATTTAAGATCCAAGTTGCGTATGCAGAAGTGAATTTAACGATATCTAATGGCGTAAGGCCATCGTCCGGCTTTCCGCCGATGGTTCCTCTAATTCCTGAAATGCTTTTTATAAGGGTCACAATATTAAAATTTGGTTGGTAAAGATAGGAAAACTGCACAATCTTTAAAACCATTTAAATGCAAGTTTATAATATATCTGAACAATATTTTGGTTAATAAAAATTGTTCATTTTTTGTTAGAATTACTGCAATTGAGAGCGTTTTTATTACGAATTTTAGGCATATTCTACATTAATGAGCATAAAAAGCCTATTTATAACAATTTGTTTCTTTTTTCTGCAAAAGATAGCATTGGGGACTAATGTTCCGGAACAAAAATATTATTTATTGGATACTGAACTAAAAATAGTAGACTCTATCACCACGTCTGATATAAATTTTGAATTAGAAAATAAAAACCGACCAAACCCGTTATTACACTTATTTAAGGCAAGACAAAAAACCAATAAACGAATTACAGCGGCAATTTTAGCATTTCCATTCCCATTTGGAATTGTAGGCTTGCACAGAATTTATTTAGGAACTGCACCTTATGTACCCATTGTGTATATTGCAAGCTTAGGTGGCATTTTTGGCGTATTGCCATTTATTGATTTTTGTATCCTTATCTTAGACAAAGATGAAAAAAGATATATCGAAAATAAAAAAGTGTTTATGTGGATCAATTGATCTGCTTTAGTTTATGTGTGGTATAGCCGGAATAATTTTAAAACAAAAAGTCAATTTTAATTTAAATCAAAAAATTGTCGCCATGACTGACGCCTTAAGTCATCGGGGACCGGATGGCGAAGGTTTTATTTTAGCCGGCGACCGAACAATTACACCACATTTTAATACGCTAAAACAAAATTACAACCGTGCTGATATAAATTATATTCCTAAAACTTCTGTACAGCATTCTGATCTAAATTCTTTTCTAGCTTTTGGCCATAGGAGATTATCTATTATTGATCTAAGTGAAACCGGGCATCAGCCAATGTGTAATGCCAACGGAAAAACCTGGATCACCTTTAATGGCGAAATTTATAATTATCTTGAAATTAAAGCCGACTTAAAAAAAAATGGTCATTCTTTTATTTCCGAAAGTGATACAGAAGTTGTTTTAGCAGCCTACAAAGAATGGGGTTTTAATTGCGTTGAAAGATTTAACGGCATGTGGAGTTTTTGCATTTATGACAGCGAAAAACAACTCTGCTTTGCCTCACGCGACAGACTAGGCGTAAAACCATTTTATTACATTAACGATAATAACCTTCTTGCTTTTGCCAGCGAACAAAAAGCGTTTATTAAAGCAGAACTGATAGCTGCCAAAATAAATAATGATGCCTTACATAATTATTTAATTAATGGCTTATTAGAAAGGACCAGCACTAACTTTTTTGAGGGAATAAATGAGTTAATGCCGGGGAATAATTTGGTTTTAAATTTAAAAACACAAGACCTTAAAATTACTACCTATTATAATTTAACAGAACATATTACATTAACCAATGATTGTTTATCTGAAAAGGAGTTGATCGATAAGATAGCACACACTTTTGAAAACGCAGTTAAACTAAGATTAAGAAGCGATGTAGAAGTTGGCACCTGTTTAAGCGGGGGAATCGACAGCAGTGCTCTGGCAGTTACAATTTCAGAAATAACCAAACAACCGTTGTATTGCTTCACCTCTATCTTTAAAAACCAAAGTATTAACGAAGAACATTTTGCTGATAGTGTTGCAAATAAAATAAAGGCAAAACATTTTAAGGTTGAACCTACCTTAGAAGGTTTTCTAGAAGAAATAGACAGTTTAATCTACTCTCAAGATGTGCCTATTTGGGACACCAGTACCTATGCACAATACAAGGTAATGGAATTGGCTAAAAAAAATAACATTAAAGTGGTTTTAGACGGACAAGGTGCAGATGAATTATTTGGCGGATACCATCACCATTTTTTAGCCAAGTGGAATAATTTATTTTCTCTAGGGCATTTTATGTCGGGCTTAAATGAAATTTCGGCAAGCAAAAAAACGATATCTAATCCATTACAATTTTTTATTAAAGAAAAAATAAAACAAAAAAAATACTTTAATAAAAAACATTTTGATCAATTCTTTAAACCTGAATTTTTAAATTCATCTGTAATAAAAAACCCATCTGTTTATTTTAATTCGGTTAACGAACAATTAGTAGAGGATATTTATCAAACACGATTAAAGTCCTTTTTAAAATGCGAAGATCGTTGCGGCATGTGGCACAGCGTTGAAAGCAGAACACCATTTGCCGACGATGTAGAATTAATTAATTTATTGTTTTCGTTTAATGGCAATAAAAAAATAAAAAACGGCGTTTCAAAATATTTACTTAGGGAAGCTGTAAAAAATAAATTACCGGAAGAAATTTATAAACGCTACGATAAAAAAGGCTTTGAAACTCCCATGCAACAATGGATGCAAAAATTGCGACCACAACTACTTTCGGAAATAAAAGCGGCTAATTTTGATTTTGTAAAACAAAATGAATTAGAAAAAACAGATCCCACTAATTCCTTTCAGAATAAACTATTATTTAAATTATTTGTATTAAGTAGATGGCAAAAATTATTTTGCTAAAACTTTAAATTCTGTTCTTCTATTTTTAGCCTTGTTCTCAGGTGTATCGTTCTTCACCTTTGGTTTTAGATCGGCGTAACCCTTATACTTTAGGCGAGCTACATCAATTTTAGTTGTAGTAACTAAATAATCATACACCGCTTTAGCACGATTTTCAGATAAAATGATATTACTTTTTCTGATACCATCACTATCTGTATGACCACCTAACTCAATTTTAAGACTAGGGTTTTTAATTAAAAACGCTCCCAGTTTATCCAACTCTGCTTTACTTTCCGGCTTAAGATCTGCTTTTCCAACATCAAAAAATACATTCTTTAATTCTACCACGCTACCGGTATCAATAGGATCTAATGGAATATCTAATAAAAACGGTTTACTAAAATCAGTTTCTTTTCCTTTTAAACTAAAATTATCACTGTAAAATAAAAAACCATCTTTGTTTACATTCACTAAATAATTTTTGTTTGCGGTAAGGGTAACAAAAAATTCACCGTTTTTTTGAGAGTAGGATTTGGTAACTGATTGTTGCGTTTCCAAATCAACCAATTCAAAATTTGCCTCTAAGGTTTCTTTGGTTTTTGAATTATAAATTTTTCCTTTTACATAAGTGATCTTTTCTGGTCTGATATCTTCGGGTAGATCAAATTGATAAATATCTAGATCGCCAAAGCCACCGTTTCGGTTACTGGCAAAATAAGCGATCTTACCACCCGGATTAACCAATAAACTATTTTCATCGTTAAAGGTATTTATAGGATAACCTAAGTTAATTGCTTTACCCCACTCCCCGTCAGATTGGCGCTTACTCATATAAATATCCAAACCGCCCATGCCGGGATGTCCGGCGCTACTAAAATAAAGGGTCATGTTATCAGGATGAATAAAAACCGATTCCTCCATTTGTGAGGTGTTGATATTTTCTCCTAATTTAACAGGAGGTGTAAATTTTCCATCATCAGAAATTTTACTCATGTAAATATCATATTCTTTTGCCGCACCTCTGTGAAGAACACCGCGAACAAAATATAAACTTTTACCATCACTGCTAAAACTAGGTTGCGATTCAAAATTAGCTGTATTAATTGCAGGACCGGCATTACGAGGCTTAGTCCATTTACCGTTTACTTTTTGCGAATAAAAAATATCGCAACTGCCATATCCTTTTCTATCAGGTGCGCCGTAGTCCCCTGACTCGTCACTACAAGAGGCAAAGAACATAATATTTCCATCTGCAGAAAGTGAAGGAGCACCTTCGTTACCATAACTATTTATTATAGAAATTGGTAATGCTGTTTGCCAAACATTATTTATGTTATTACTAGTGTAAAAATCTTCGTTAAAAAAACCGGGCATTCCTTCACGAGGCAAAGCACGCGTAAACAAAAACTGTTTTCCATCTCCGGTAATTGCAGGAAAATATTCTCCATATTGGGTATTAATACCGGGGCCTGCGTTAATTGGATTAAAAGGCTTTGGATTTTTTACAGCTTCGGCGCCAAAGGTTGCGTTAGCTAAATACTTCTGTGCACTCTCTTTTGTATTTGGGTTGATGCGCTCAAATTTTAAAAAGGTTTCAAGATTTGTTTTAGCATCTTGGTATTGCCCAAGGGCTAATTGCGATAAAGACATAAAAAAATAAGCGTTCGCAAAAAACTTGGGATTAATTTCTATTGCTCTTTTAAAATTGGCCACTGCTTCAACATGACGGTTGGTTACCTGATATAAATTTGCTAAACCTAGAGCTGCTTCAACAAAATTTTTATCTTCTTCTAATGCCTTTTTAAAATTCTTTTCGGCAACATCATCTTTTTTATTTTCATAGGCCAACTTGCCTTCCTCTAAATATTTTATTGCTTTTTTATTTGTGCTTGTGTATTGTCCGGGAGGCATTTGCGCCTTAGCCAAGCTAATTGTGAATCCAAAAAGAATAAAAAAGAGTAAATGTTTAAAAACCATAGTAAATAGATTTAATTTATAATTCAAAATTTTAAATTGGTTACGCACCAACCCATGCTCTTAAGGTTTGTTTTTGTTTGTCGCTTAATTTTTGTTTTAAGGCAATTTGATTTTTTCGGATCGTTTTACTTTTTTTTGCAATAGCACTTAATGTTTTAACTTTATATTTTCCTTTTTTTGATTTTGGTCTAAAAATCTCAACAGTTACTTTATCTCCCTCTTTTACCGTTTCGTAATAATTATTTATTATTTCTTTTATAGCCTCCATCTTTATTTCTTTCCCATTTAATTTACCTAACTCATCTCCAACTTTATAGCCCATAGCTTTACCAAATTCGTCCATATCTTGAATTCCTGCAATGTACAACCTATTTGTGTTTTCATTAAAATTTAAATCAGTATTGCCTAACGAAAATTCATAAGTAACTGTTTCCTTTGCAAAATCTATACCAATTTTCTCTAACACTTCTCGCATTGGCAACGGTTCTGTTCCCGACACGTGTTTTCTTAAAAAGGTTCCAATTTCTGGATAGGTAAATTTTTCAATATCGTTAAAAAGATCAGCATCATCGAATGATTTATTTTTACCGTATTTAGTGGCAAGGTCTTTCATTAGATCCTGCGTACCATATTTTCCATCGCTTAAATCACGCAATAAAATATCCAAGCACATCCCGATCAATGCGCCTTTTTCATATACATTACCGTACTGTCCATGAATTTTTTCTTCTAACACATGCTTACTCATATAGGTAAAACTCATGGTGTCATTATAACTTGCAACACTGTTTTCATATTTCTGCATCATCGTGCCGATCAATTTATCAATATCTGTTATGCCGCCTTTGGCTTGTGCATGATACGCAGCATATTCGGTCATCCCTTCATATAACCATAAATGCTCGCTCATTTTAGGATTTGAAAAATCAAAATCACCAATTTCTTTTGCGTGAATATTTAAGGGCGTTACAATATGAAAAAATTCATGGGCTGCAACATCCCGTATTTCCTGTTTAATTGAAAGGCTATCGAACTCAGGCAAAACATAAAAAGAAGAATAGGAATGTTCTAATGCCCCGCTAGCACCAGACAAAGTCGCTCTGTCGATAAAATAAAACAAAAACGCATATTTATTCACGGGTAATTCTCCACCTAAATAATCCTTTTGCGTATTTAATAATTCTTTTAATGTTTCAGCAATAAAACGCGCAGTGATCTTTTTATTAGGTGAATAGGCCGACACTAAAACCTTTGTATTTCCAACTAACACGGTTGACGTATCCGGCAATGAATACATGATGGGAGAATCAACCAGATCGTGGTAATCAAAAACGGAAATAATATCTTTTGTATCACCAAGTTTAATATCAGATAAACCGGTTGAAGGATAAAACCCTTTTGGCTTTTCGAACTCTAAAATAAAATTTTTATTTAATTGTCCTTTAATAAACCCAAACATACTATGTGTATTGATGGAGAAATTTTTCCCGTCCTCAAAATTTGTTCCTCCGGGTTCAAAAACCACTCTGTCTTTTGTGCCCGGTAGATCTGTTTTATCCCATGTATCATCAACATCATATGTAATTTTATCTATTTCTTTTGCAGGAGATATTTTATAAGTATTTATATCAACCTTTGATACTTTTATTATAGCACCGTTCTTACCGCTTACTTTAAAGTTTGAAATGAATCGTCCGAAATTATACACCTCGTATGTGCCCGGAACCATAGCAGGAAATGAAAATTCAATTTCCTCTTGCACTATAGTGGGAGGCACTAATTGAACCGCAATTTTATCATTTACAACTTTATTTAGATTAATGAAATAACGATAATTTTCGTCGGCTACTAATAAATTAGTAAGCAAAAAAGAACATGCAAGAATTAAATTCTTCATAATTTTTATTTTAGTATTAATTTAAAATTGGTCCAACGGTATTTTATTCTAAAAAGAGCAAAAGTTAAAATTGACATACAAAACCATAATACAATTTCGGCATACGGACTACTTGAAGTAGATTCAAAAATAGAATAACTTTTAATTACAGAGTTAGGTTCATTTACTAAAACACTACTAATAATGTTATTTGCAAAATGAATACCAAAGGCTAGTTCTAAGCCTTCGTCTAAAAGAGTTATTGCACCCATAAACAAAGCAAAACAAACAAAATAAGCCAACATAATTGGCCAGCCATAAGCTCTCACTTCGGGATTGCTCATGTGTGCCAAACCGAAAAGTACAGATGTAATTATTAATGGAACATACCCATTTTTAAAAACCTGAGATAAGCCTTGTAACAAATAGCCTCTAAAAATAACTTCTTCAAGACCTGTTTGAATTGGCATAAAAATTACCATGAGTAATAAGGAAATGAGAAATCCTCCTAAATTAAAATTGATCGTTAAACTATCGGGGCTAGAAAAATATTGTACTAGAACAACCGTAATTAGCAACAAACCCCACACTAAAAAAGCAAACCAAAAACGATCAAATCTGAATTTTTGAAAACCCGTTAATATGCTCGTAAAAGTTTTTTTATGAATGAATTTTAATCCGATCAAAAATCCAATGGCCGCAAATACAAATAGCCCAAACTGTATAATTAGAATTATGTTCCGGTCTAATTTTACCACTTCGCTATCAAAAAGCAGACTGGAATTTTTTGTTAGTTCAGTTAATGTAACACCATTTTCGAGCGCTCTAGCAACTAAAGGTATGGTGAGTAAGGAGCCAAAACCAAGGTAACCTACAACTAA
The DNA here is from genome assembly GCA_040382975.1 of Flavobacteriales bacterium. GTDB lineage: Bacteria > Bacteroidota > Bacteroidia > B-17B0 > Aurantibacillaceae > Aurantibacillus. The sequence continues at coordinate 89 of JBEIEI010000049.1, read as the reverse complement.
TAATAAAATAGTAAACGAATACATCCAAAAAGCATTATTGCCGGTAACTAAACCCGAAAGCAAATACAAATTATTAAAGGGCAGCTCCT
>JBEIEI010000048.1:0-15060 GCA_040382975.1 Flavobacteriales bacterium | reverse complement strand
GTATGTGTACCTGCTAATATATTTGTAAATGTACCGGCAGCTTGAAACGTACCGTTATCTAATTGGTATTGTAAGGGAGCAACTCCACCGGTTGCTGTTGAAGTAATAACACCCGTTGGGTTACCGCAAGTAGCGTTAGTAACTAAAATTGAACCGATTGAAATGCCGGTTGGTTGAGCAATGTTTAAAGTTGCAGAGTTTGTGCAACCTTTAGAATCTTTAATACCTAATGTATAATTTACAGCAAGTAGTCCTGAAAAATTTGGACTTATTTGCCAAGGACCATTATTTAAAGAATAAGAATAAGTTGGAGCTCCAAATTGACCACTAGCAACAAAACTACCATTACTGTTACCAAAACATGTAACACTAGAGATCGAAGTTGCACTTACGTTTAATCCAACAGATAAACTTCTTGTAAATGTTTTGGTACACACGCCTGCCCATCCTTCAATTCTTGAAGTTAAGGTTGTAGTGTAAACGCCACCTGCAGTAAAAGTATGACTAGCGTTTAAAAGGTTTGTGTTCAATACTGGCGAACCATCACCCCAAGCCCAAGAATAAAAAGTGTTTGAACCACTATAGTTCGGGAACGCAATTTGATTAAACATACTGTCTTTTGACATTACAGACGTATTACTAAACGTAATAGGCGTGTTAATGCTATAGCATGATGAGTTGGTTGTGAAACTTGGATTGTTTAAATGTGCCATGTTTGGAACAAGGTAAAAGTCACCATCTTTACCAAAACTGTTTTTAGCACTCGCCCAGTTGTTACCGGTTGAAGTACCTGCTAAACAAGCAAGATCTTGTAATCCACCCTCACCGTTACCTGTATATCTCAAATTAAAAACATCGCCAAAAGGAAATGTATTGATTATTTCAACAGTAATAGCAAATCTATTGTTTACTGAAACACCACCTGGGAATGTTATATCTATATATCCATTTCCATTATCAGCAAAACCCCACCAAATATGATTTACTGTGGCAATAGAAGTTGTTGGTTTGCCGCTGGCGTCAACATTATAAACACCAATTCTTAATGGAACACCACCAAACCCTAGCGTTGGATAATTACCTGAAACTCTTACGCCAGATACCTTTCCTGGTCCTGAATAATTATAGGTTTGAGAGGCTTTCTCTTCAAATCCATTTTGCAATTGATATGATCCTGTACCAGCTACATTTTTGTAGTTAACAAAACCATTCAGGTCGTTTGCACAAGGAGTTTGCGCTTGTGCACTCGACAACCACAAGAGGGCACTTGCGGCTATTAATGTAATTTTTGTTTTCATGTTTTTTATTTTTATAGATTTCTTGCACAAAGAAATATACAACGTAAATGAATAATGATGACCTCAATCAAAATGCCTTGTGATGTTCATCACTATGCTTTTATAAAGGCCTATTAAATGGAGGAAAGTGAGTTTAACTGATAATTATCATATTGGTTTTTATGATAAGGAATATCATAAAATGACAAAGGAATGTATTATTAATCTAGTGATAGTGATAGTTATCACCGTGAAAAAAAATATTTGAAGTGTAAAATAATATTAATGAGGTTGAATCTTAAAACCCACCACCCATTCGCGATGGCATGCCCGGCATATTGCGCATAGGATTGTGTTCTTCTTCCGGTTTTGGCTGAGTGCCGCTTTTAAATTTTTTGAAAGTATAAGTAACTGTAAACATAAAATAACGTTTTAATACAGTTGTATTAAAATCTTCGGTATAGTTTCCGGTTACTGTTCTACCTATACTTCTGTTTTGATTTAAAATATCGAACACGGAAATTTTTGCCTCCAGCGATTTGTCTTTTAAGAATTTGTAACCAAAATAAGCATTCCATAAATAATATTCCTGATCAAAATTTTGGCTTAGTCCATTATATAAGGTGTAAACAACATCAGTATTTAAAACAAAGCCATTTAAAAATAACCAGTTTGCCTTAATAGTTGTTGCATGGGTTACAAAATTATTGTCTGATTGTTTTTGTACAGAATTTGTAATTGTATTATATGTGCCATTGTATCCCAATGAAAAATCTATACTCTTACTTATGTTACTGCCAATAAAAACACCTCCGTTGTAAGCAAAATTATTTGAAATGTTTATTTCATTATTAATTAATGAAGGGATGTGATTATAAGTTACACCACCATTAATATTTAAATTGCTTTTTATTTTTATAACCGGAAAGCCATAAACAAAAAAAGCACTGGCTGTGTAATAGCCATTTAAATTTATTGGTTTGGTAAGTTGGCTGCCGGCTTTAGCACTAAAATCCTGAATAATTGAGTCTGATCGTAAAAAATAAGTTGCATTGCTTAAATAATTATTTATATAATTTCCTCTTATAAATACCATTGCATTACGAGATGTTTTTGAGTTAAAACCTCCAAAGCGTGCAAATAAACTGTTTTCATAAGTTTGTTTTAAATCGCTATTACCTGATTTTATTTGTAACGGATTTGAAACATCAATTACATTTTGTAATTGTGAAATGGATGGAACGTTGGTTGAAGTACGATAATTTATTCTTAAGTTTTTGCTTTTGCTGAATCTATAATTCATTTGTGCATTTGGCAAAATAGTTTTAAAGTTTTTATTTATTGTAAACGCAATTGGATAAGTTTGCTGCCCCGTTAGGGTAGCCTCTTGAGCGTCTGCGCCAAAAGAAAAATTCATTTTATCTTTTTGGTATTTATAACTAAGCCCCCCTCTTTGGGTGATATAGATATTCTCGTATTTGTTTGACAAAGCAGAGTTAAAATCATTGTAAATATTCGTTAAACTATCAAAGTCGTTTGTTTTTTTGTCTGATGATCCTTGTGTATATGATGGATTATAACTGATCTGTAATTGGGCGTTTTTGTTGATTGGTTCGGTATAAGATAGATTACCTGAGACCTTTTTACTATTGCTATAAGTTTTAAAAATTTGGTCTAGTCCGGAGGCGCTTGTATCTCCATAATTATTTATGGACAAATAATCGCCATCATTATTTTTTTCTGTTAATTGTGTTCCAATGTTCAATGAAATTGTTCTTCCTTTTTTAGAAAACTTGTGTTGGTATAAGATGTTATTCGAAAAATCGTAACCAATATTGTTGATAGTGGAACGTGCGTTAGTGTTGCTAAGTAATTTATTATCATTTAATACATTGCTTGCAACTAGATTACTTTTAGCTGTATTGTTTTGGAAATTAAAACTTGGTGTTATGGTTAACTTGTTCAATGAGTCTATAGCATATTCAACTCTTAGGTTAGCTCTATGATTTTGATTGATGTTTTGATCATCATTTGTTTGTTTGTATACTAAATTATTTTCCGAAAAATAATTTCGAGTAATATCAGAACGATTTTTATTATCTGTATAATTAAAAAAATAGCTCCCCCGATGCTGTTACTTTTTTGCCCCAGGCATCACTATAATTTAATCCTGCAGATTGGGTTATATTATTTCCATTTTGTGGAGCAGTCAATAAATTCCCACTGCTTTCTCCACCGGGTCGACCGCCGCCTGAACCCCCTCTGCCTGAATTTTGACCTGTATTACTCATTGCACCGGTAATATCAGCATTGCTGAAATTTTGTATATTAATGTTATTAGAAAGTAATAACAATGAAACACGACGTTTAACGTTAAAACTATTGAGGGTTACCCCTGCATTATATCTTCCATCATTTTTAAAGTCAAAGGTTTCATCTGCCCCATAACCCCCATAAACTTTTCCAAAGTACCCTACATTCTTTCCTTTTTTGCTAAGCAGATTAATCGTTTTTTGTTGGTTGCCGTCATTAAAACCGCTAAAAGCCGCCTGGTCACTCATTTTATCAAAAACTTCAACACGATCAATAATATCAGCGGGAATATTTTTGAGAGCAGCATTTGGGTCATCACCAAAAAACGGTTTACCGTCTAATAAAACCTTTTGTACACTTTCTCCATTAACTTTTATACCATTGTTATCGGAGGTTATGCCGGGCATTTTTTTTATAAGATCTTCGGCGGTTGCATCAGGGTTGGTTTTAAAGGTGTCTGAATTAAACGATGTAGTATCTCCTTTTTGTTCGCCACGAGTTTGTGTTGTTTTAACTTCTACTTCGGTAAGATTTTTAGCTGTTTCTTTTAATATTATTTTACCAAGTTGAATTGATTCATTGGATACTTCGATGATTTTTATTTTGTCAGAGTAACCTAAATATGAAAATTTTAAAATATATTTTTTATTTCCATCAACAGAAAAATTAAAATTTCCGCTTGTGTCGGTTGAAGTTCCTTTAACAAATACAGAATCGATAGTTGTTACTTTGATCAATACTCCCGGGATCTTATTTCCTATTTTATCAGTTAAAGATCCGGTAACCGAAATTTGAGAAAAACAGTCTTTGTTAAAACAAATTAGAAATAAAATTATTAATTGATATTTATATTTATGAAACATGTTTATTAATTATTCAAAATTTATTATTCTACCAAAGTTCGTAATCTAAAACAGTATTTTCCATTCTATAAGTTGGAGATTGTTTACCTTCCGAAAGTCGATTTACTTCTTCAGCAACAAATTTTTGAAGTTCACTTAAGGTTATTTTTTTGTCATTATTACTATCTGCTTTATAATTTTTCATGCCGTTTAAAAGACAGTATGTAAACAAACCATTATTCCATTTTTCGCCTTCAAAAGCAGCTTCTGTTCCGCCGGCAGAGGAAATAATGGTAGCTCCAGAGTTTTGACGTAAGTCTGAAAACACTGCTTTTGACATTTCTAAAGCAGTACTTTCTGCAAACATACTGCCAGCTATACGAACAGCTCGGGTGCTATCTTTTTTATTATTATCGTCGCCTTCTATAAGTTGTTGATCTTCGTCTACCTCTCCACTAAAGCAGGCATCAATAAACATTAATTTTCGCAAAGGTTTTATTTGCTGAAATATTTTTTCGAAATTTTTGTAGGCCACAGAATTTATTTTAGGATCAGAAAAATCGGTATAATAAGTGGGAAAATAATAACTCATATCTGTATCTAAATAACCATGGCCGGCAAAAAATACCATTACCACATCATTTACACCAGCTTTTGAAAAAAAGTTGTTTAAATTACTTATTGAATCTGCTGTGAATGATTGATTGAATAATTTTTTTATTTGGACGCTATTAAATGATTTGGAGTTAGCCATGTTGTTGGCAATATCCGTTGCGTCTTTCTCCGCGTAGGCAAGGTCAAATTTATTGTTTTTAAATTTTTCACTGGCAATCACTACTAAATATAGATTTGATTTTACAGTGGTAGTGTTGTTAAAATACCTGATCAATCTTGGACTTTCAAGCCCCCGATCATCTTTTACAATAAATTCATAGCGATTTATACCAGAAGATGTTTCGAAATTATATGTTCTATCAAAACGGGAAGATTGTTCGGTAGTAATTATCTCTGAATGTATTAATGTGCCATTATTATAAATTTCTAATTTTGAAAGTTTACTTCCTCCTTTATTTACACTGATAGAAAAACTTACAAACCCGGAATTTTCTTCTTTCATCCTTATAGTTTGAAAGGTAGGTAATGATGAAAAATTAATTTTGTTATTGGGTTTGATTCCTAACACACGCATACGCTTAAAATAGGCTGTTTCGTAGGCGTGTATTAATAAACTATCAGAGCATCCAAATGCGCGCAATACTTTATGCGGCTGATTTAAATAAGCGTCAAATTGTTCGAAGCTGTATATTTCAGATTGATATTTGAATCTTATACTTTTTACAAATTCTTTTGAACCTAAATAGTGAAGATCCGAAGTTATCAGAAAAAAATTATCATCTTTTGCGTTTGCCAATTGCCCGATGATCTCTTTTTTCTTCAAGTCAACAAACGTTGCCAACGAATTTATTGAACTGGTAACAATTAATTTATTTAAGCCTTCAATAAAAAAGCTATTAGGCATCGCTATTTTTAAATCCTCAAGATCTATGATCGAATCACCTTTTTCATCAAACACTTTAAAAAAATCGCCAAATGGATTATTTAAAATAAAATATTTTCCTGATTCGCTTGTGGTATGAAAGGATATAATTTCTTTGGTTTTAATTAGAGTTTTTGTAAACAGTTCTTTTCCGCTGTCTGTATCGTATTCAGTATACATGGTTTCGTGCCCATCTGTAACACCTTTTCCTATGTCGTATTTCACATACCAAATGCCAATGAGTTTACCGTTATTTTTTATTTTAAAATCGTATGGATAAAATGTTTGGGCGTAATCTTGCACGATCTCTTTTTTTACCATATCAATTTTCACAATGGCATTAGTTGGAAAATCAATATCTGTGCCATTGATGTTTTTTTTCTTGGTTATTTGACTGCTTGTATAAACAAATTTTTCATCAGGACTGATCTCGACGTTTGCGGTCATAGACCATGTTGAACTTTCATATTCTGTTTTTTTTGTTTTACGATTTACAATTTTATATTTGCCGCTTTCGGGTATGAACACAAGGTTCTTCGTAAAATTGACTATTTTATAAATAGGAGAGGCTGCTAATGAAAACATACCTTCATATTTTTCTTCTTGTAATGTTTTTAAATTTAGAATATGCAAGCTTGTATAATCAACATAATAAAATTCTCCATTTAAAAAGCCGGAGGCTATTGCATAAACATTTTTCTTAATTGTTCTGCCATACTTTTTCTTGTTAATGTTATAGATGGTTAGATTTAAATTTTGAAAACTTTTTCCTGAATTGACAACTACTTCTGAGTCGTTTAAAAAGAAAACATTACTTATGTAAGCAGAGTCGCTTCCTGAAATATCTTTAAGCTCGGAATGTTTTGTGAAATTTGTAAGGTCCCAAAAAAAGCCGGACGACATTCCATTTGTATATAACCAGCGTTTATTTGGGCTTATGTGAGCCGAGTAAATTGAATTTCCCATAGATGGGCGCTCGGATATTAATTTCATGTCGGCAGGGTCAAAAACGCGTAAGGCTCTATAAGGCGAATAACTATTACTGATCATTCGATTACCTTTTTGCGAAAGTTTAATACTCATCGAGATCCCTTTATTTTGTCGGATCAGTTTTTTAGTTTTAAGATCGATGAATTTTGTGCCTTTTAAGGTGGAGTAAACGGCAAGCCCTGATCCGGATAAATAATCTATGTCATAAACATATTCATCTTTTGAAAAATTGATAGTATCCGGTTTTGTAATTGAAGGACGTTTATTAATGTCTATTAATAATGCTTTGTCATACATGCCATAACTATCGTATTTAGGCATGCGCACTTCGTGAACGATCTTTTCTGTTTCTAAATTTAAAATAAAATATTTGTTGGAGGTAAAACAAAATGCTAAGGAGTCGCGCACCTTTATTTTTGTGGGGGTGGCGGGATCAACTATTAATTCGGTTATTTTTGAAAGATCATTTAATGATTGTTTCACTATGGCAGAAATAGTGCCTGATGATTTTGCCAGAATAACTTCGTGCTGTTTGCTGTAATAGGCAGAGTGGAGGATATAATCTGTAAGCGGAAATGCATGTGAGCTTACAGCCAATTTTTTTTCGAGATCGTATTTGAGCGTGAAAGAACCTATGCTGGCATAAATTTCGTTTGGTTTACCCGTAAAAAAACTTCCTCCAATAGGGAGAGACGAATAGTATTCACTATTAGGTAAACCTTTAATTAATTCGGCAGTATTTATTTTATACAAGAATTTTAGTTTTTGTTCAAAAAAAGAAAAAACCATCAGATCATTATTAACGCTAAGGGTAATCGTATTACCATCCGGATTAATGGATAGATTTTTTGCGCCATAGCCTAGATCATATTCATCTATTACTTCGGAAGTTTCGGTATTGATTATTGATAGGGCGTTACCGCAGACTGCGAAATACTTTTCGTTTGGAAAAAATTGAACGAAATCGTAATAACTAAAACCTGTTTCTTTTGGAATAATTATTTTAATATCTTTTAATTGACCATAATTCAAAATCCTTGCGGTTAGAAATAAGAATAATAGTAATCGTTGCATAATAAAAAGCTTATTTTTTTAATACAAATTACTGTATGAGTAATTTTTTGGTTACACTATTTTTAACCGAATTTATTTCAATAAAATAAATTCCTTCTGTTAATTCAGAAGTTGAAATAAAATTTTCTTTTGTAGTTAATATTTTTTGCCCTGAAAAATTATAAACCGATACTAACAAAATATCTTTGGAAGTAGAAAGTAGTATTGTTTCTCCTTTATTTATAGGGTTAGGATATAGCGATATATTTTCATCCAGGTCATTCTCTTTTAGTGCAACACTTGTGTTTTGATGTATAACCCCGATCGCATCCAGATCAAAACCACCATTTGGGAATGGCGTAGGCCACGGATCATTGATCATATTATTGTAGCTATCTCTTTTTGCGTATTGCTTATTTACTGAGCCTACAACATCAATAATTTTTACATGAGTAATTGCGTTGATATTTAAATTAGTGTTTCCTGCAAGCTCTTGCAAGTCGAAGGGTGTGCCATACGAGCCTCTGTATTTTCCGGCAAGGTTGTTTATTTTTGTGGCGTCGGTTGTTCCAAACGTATTTGTTTGAAGGGTGGTATCGGTTAAGGAATGTGACGGGAAACGAACAAAATTTATACCATCACTGCTTACTTCTACAAATGCTAATTCTAAAAAAGTATCGTCAAAACTATTTTCAAAAACTGCAAAGTCTTTACCTATTCCGTTTTTTATTGGATATTGAAATGTGCATATAGCTGAGCCGCCATCGCCCAGGCTAACAACGCCATTTGTGCCGGCAATGCCAATTACCATTGAGCTATCACCACCGTTTGCTAAACCTAAAGTTGGAGTAGATACATCTTGAAGACCTCTGACAACTTTGCAACTTGTAACCCAGTTTACAAATGCGGAACTGTCTTTATAAATTGCAGTTGAGCCGGGCTGCCCAACAACAGGGGGATAGGGTTGTGCATTTACATTTAAGGAGATAACACTAAGTGATAAAACTATTTTTAAAAATAAATTTTTATGCATTAATAGTTATTCCTTTGTTTTTTTGATACATGGACAAGTAATCTTGCTTTAGGTCCTTTATGCAGGTGTTACAAACACAATCGGAAAATTTTGAAGCAATATATTCAAGCTCTTCAGGCGAAGTTCTTATTTTCATACAATCACACTCACTAATATTTTTGGGCTTACAAATATATTCACCATTACAGCGAGAGCAATTTATAGCCTGGTAGTTGATCGTGTATTCCTTTTTCATTTTATAATAAAATTTTTTTTGAAAGCATTATTCTTTTATCCAGCCAACTAGTGTTAATACATCTTCTGAATCAACACTTTCCCAGCCTTGCTTATTGAAATTCCAAACCGCCATACCTTGCTGGTAGCTTTCCGATCCAACAACTAATTCTTTAACTATAGAAGCAATATTTGTTTCGGTTTTAAAATTTTTTGGTTGAAAGTGATATTTGCCAACATCTTTATCATTGAGTTTTACTATATGGCCATAGCTATTAGTTTTGCACTCAAAGCTAAATCCATGATTTGCTTTAGTAAATTGAAGGTCTGTAACCGTATTTGCAGCGATGTCAATTAAAATTTGTTTACTTCCAAAAAAGAAAATAGCTTGCGTATTACTTGCTTTTTGTACCTGTGCAATTTGCGATTCCGGCTTAACAGCAACCTTACCAATTAACGAATTACTTTTTGATTCGACGTTAACTTTGAAAAATGAAATTTCGGTATTGTCTTTATTAAAATTGCTATACACAAAATTTACATTGTCTATCCAATACATTGGAGGGTCGGGAACACGATTCTCTTTAGTGTCCTGCTGACCGTAACCTGCATCGGCAACCAGTAATACTTTTGGTTTATTTTGCGGGTATAAATTTATTTTAAAGGGTGCTGTTGTTTTATCAAATTCAATATCCTGACCAACTTTTGGTTTAAATAATAAATTTTTTACCTCGCCATATTGATTGGTTTTAAAATTATAAACCGAATAATATTTGCCTTTAAACACATCGTTGGTGTAAAAAATGGCACTGTCGTTACTACATCTGATCAAATTTGCTCTACCGTCAAATAAAACCTTTTTATCTTTTAGATCAATAATATTTCCGATACCGGTAATTAAATAACGGTTTTTATACAAGGTATTTATACCTAGATCTGTTCTAATATTATCTTTCCCGTCTTTTTTACCGCTAACCGTTAAAATTTCTTCTCTTCCGGTATAATGTCCATTTAAAAAATGGTAGGTCATTATTTTTTGTTTGAATTCTGCTTTTCCGCCAGGATCAAAATGCACCACTATCAAACCTTGCTTAACTTCTTGAGAAAAGAATGGAGTGGCTACAAAAAACAAAAGAAAAAAATGTAAAAGTTTTTTCATTTTAAAGGTTTTTAAAGAAATCAAAAAGAAGTCTAACACCATATCCGGTGCCTCCTTTACCACGGTAACTATCTTTTCCTGTAAGAAAAGCAGGGCCTGCGATATCAAGATGGTAATAAGGATAATCAGTATATTTTACCAAAAATTTTCCGGCAGTGATCGAACCGCCATATGGGCCACCAAGATTTTTTTGATCAGCAATGTCGCTTTTTATTAATTCATCATATTCTTCCCAAAAAGGAAACTCAGCAATTCTTTCGTGAACATTAAAACCACTGGTGTACAATTTATCTTTTTGTTTTTGTTTGGCATTACCCATGCCAACAATACCAAACGAACCAATAGCTGCAGCAGCAGCACCGGTTAAAGTTGCAAGATCGATCGTCAATTCTGGTTTATAACGTTTTGCGTAATGTAAGGCATCAGCTAGGATCATACGACCTTCTGCATCTGAGTTAAGCATTTCAACAGTTGTGCCATCCATCATGGTTATCACATCACCTGGCGCAAAGGCATTAAATCCTGGGCGATTATCAGTTGCAGGAACTAAACCAATAACATGAACGTTTAATTTTGCTTTTGCAATGGCATACATTGCGCAACCAACAGCTGCTCCACCTGCCATATCACACTTCATTAGATCCATGCTGTTAGGGGTAGGTTTTAAACTTAATCCACCGGTATCATAAACCACACCCTTACCAACTAATACATAAGGATTTTTATTTTTTGGATTTTTTGGTTTATACTCCATTATACTAAATGTTGGCTCATCTACACTTCCGGCATTTACAGCCAATAAGCCACCCATTTTTAATTGTTTGATCTTAGCTTTGTTTAATACTTCCACACTAAAACCTGCGTGTTTACCCATGTTTTTAAAAGCATCAGCAAGATCTGTTGCATTTAAAATATTTACTGGCTCATTAACAAGGTCTCTTGCTTTATAAGTTGCTTCAATAACAATGCTTAATTGGTCTACATCGTTTGGTTTAACGCCTGTGCCAACAATTGTAATTGTTTTTAAAGTGTTTACTTGTTTTTTAGCACTTGTAATATGGTGATTGAATTGGTAATTAGCTAAGGCAAGACCTTCTGCAGCTGCAAGAGAAAGTGTAGTAAGTTTAGTTTGATTATAAATAAAAACTTCTTTTTCTTTTAAGGCATTTAAAGCATCGGTCACAGAGGCCGAGTGTTTACGAACTTTTTCTTTAAGAGAATTTAATTCGGTTTTAGAACTAACGACTAACACAGAAATATATCTTCCTAAATGATTTAAGGAAACACTTTTTTTGTCTTCTTTTTTTAATTCGTTAACTATATAATCAGAAACTTCTTTTGGTAATGAAAAATCTGTGGAGTTTGAAAATTTATCGGTAATAATTAGCAGGTTTGAACTGGTACTTAATTTACTTTTTAAATGAATAGGTGTCATAGTGAGTTTTTGCTTGGTTACGAATATACAAAATCAAAGATTTAAATCAAATAGCCCGCTTAATTATAAGAAAATGCATTAAATTTGATGAATTATAAGATAAATTCATGAATTTTTTATTTGTTTTTATTGGAGGTGGCGTTGGTTCTTTGCTAAGATACTTAATAGGTTTAGGCTTTTTAAGAACTACAACATCTTTACCCTTAGCAACATTTATTTCAAATACAGTGGCATGTGCCATTTTTGCACTCACGCTTTGGATGATCAGTGCAAATGAACAATTAATTCAAGGAAATGGACAAGTGAACAACAATCTTAAATTGTTAGTTTTAACAGGTTTTTGTGGCGGATTAAGCACGTTTTCAACCTTTGGTTACGAAACCTTTTTAATGTTTAAACAAGGACTACATTTATTTGCGTTTTTAAACATTGCTTTTAGTCTTTTAACCGGTTTGGGAGTTTTTTATGTTTTCATTAAACACATTCAATAATTAGGTGTAATTGATATACGATAAGTATGGATTTTAATAAACGTAAAGATTTAGTTTTTATAATTTTAGCCGGTTTTTTTATTACAAACGCTATTGTTGCCGAATTAATAGGCGGCAAATTAATTCAGTTCTTTGGTTTGTTCACACAAAGTATCGGTATTATTTTATGGCCATTTGTTTTTGTTTTAACCGATCTTATTAATGAGCATTATGGTAAGCATGGTGTACGAAAACTAACCTATATAACCGTTGGTTTAATAACGTATACATTTATTTTAATTTCAATTGGATTAAATATTAATGCGGTTCCTTTTAGTCCGGTAAATGATGAAAATTTTAAAATTGTTTTCGGACAAAGTCAATGGATAATAGTTGGTAGTATTCTTGCTTTTTTAGTATCGCAGTTAGTAGACGTTTATGTGTTTTGGGTTTTTAAAAACCGTACAGGAAATAAATTTATTTGGTTACGTGCTACCGGAAGCACAGTGGTTAGTCAGTTAATAGATACCTTTGTGGTACAATATGTAGCTTTTGTTTTGCCCGGTAAATGGACATATGGAGAATTATTGCACAACGCCAGTTGGGGTTATGCTTTTAAATTGATCATTGCTGTTTGCCTTATTCCTATTATATATTTGGGGCATGGAGCTATTAATAAGTTTTTGAGTTTGGATAAAAAATAAGTGCAATAAAAATTAATTTAGACGATACTTAACACATGATCACTTATACCTTTTTAGCAATAATTTTAATTTTTTCTATTTATTGTTTTAATGACAGGAACGCGATGAATAAATATTTATTCCATCCTTATTCTATACATCATAATAAAGAACATTACCGCTTCTTAACACATGCTTTTATTCATGGCGATTTTATGCATTTAGCATTTAATTGTTTGGCCTTGTATAGTTTTGGTATAACATTAGAAGAAGGCTTTTTTGGAAATCCTGATATATTCGAGAACGTAAAGCTAGGGAAGTTGTATTACATTTTACTATTTACCGGAGGGATTTATGCCGCATCTTTTACCGAATATTTCAGAAATAAAAATAATCCCGATTATTCTTCTTTAGGGGCTAGCGGCGCTATTTCTTCTATAATGTTTTGTTATATCATGATAAGCCCTTCCAGTCAAATTTCTCTTTTCTTTTTTCCTATGCCGGGCTGGGTTGCAGGATTATTGTTATTAGGAGTAAGTTATTATTTGATCCGCCGAAAAAAAACGAGCGATTATAATGATAACATTAGCCATGAATCGCATTTTTGGGGCGCAATGTTTGGTATAGCATTTATTATAATTTTAAAACCCGGTATTTTAAAACATTTTATCGCTCAGGTTTTAGGAACTAATTAATTTTCTATTATCTTAGCTCTATATTACATCGCTATGAAAAATTTTATATTGATCAGCATTTTTATACTTTCTATTTCTTTAGGAAAAGCACAGTGTATTCGTATTTATGTAGCCGAAAAAGTTAAAGAGGTTGAGATACCAATCGAACGACGCAAATTTGAGATAACCATCAATGATACCATGCGACTGAATTTAACCTCGGGCAATAATGGTTTGTTAGGCAGGGTATCTTTACCTTCAGGTAAATACAATGTAAAGTTAACCAGTCCTGATTATGCCGATGCCATTATGAATGATGTTGTTGTAGAGGAATCAAAATCAACTAATATTACCATGAATGTTGTTGCGGCAACAGCGCCTGTTAAAGTTGAGGAGAAACAACCTGCAGATAAAAAGAAGAACGATAAAAAATAAGTTTTTATCTATTCATCTATTATTTCCTTCAAAAAATTAGAAATGTGCGTTTTAAAAAATTCCTTTCAGTTCTTATTTATCTAAGATCTTTTTAATTTCAGGTCTGAAATATAAATTAGATTTTAAGATCTTTCCGTCTTCTCTAAAGATAGGCTCTCCCTTTTCATCCAATTTACTCATGTTGCTACGGTGAATTTCGTCGTAAACTTCTTCTATTTTATGTTGTAAGCCATGTTTTAAAATAGTGCCAAATAAAATGTATAATTGGTCGCCTAAGGCATCCGCAATTTCAACAAGATCGCCATTTTTACAAGCGTCTAAATATTCTTCATTTTCTTCTTTAATTAAATTATAACGAAGCGTGTAATCTCTTTCATCTATCAATTTCATTTCGGAAGAATTTCCAATTTTAAAAATATCATGAAACTCTTCTACTGATTTAATTTTTTCGTATAATTTACTCATAACAGAATTATTTTTTGCCTTTACGTGCTTTGTATTCGGCGTTAAACTCATCAACAATTTGGTTAGTAATGTCCAATGTAGCGTTGCCTAAAAGCATAGTAGGCACTGCGTCGCTGTAGGATAAAATATAGTCGTATTTACCGTTATTCCACTTAATTAAAAACTCCTTTACGTTCTTTTGAAATGTAGCATTCTTTTCTCCAATATCAATTGATAAATTATCCATTTGTATTTGTTTGTTCTGCGCTTCTTTTTCTATGGATTGAATTTCTCTTGCTTTTGCTTCCAATTCGCTTTGTGGCGCAATACCTGCCTTTTGAGACATCTGAAACTCTTCTACCTTTTTTTGATATTGCATGCTTAAGTTTTCTACACTGGCTTCAATACTTGTTTTTCTTCTTTTTGATTCTGCAATAAGATCAATAACTTCTAAACTTTTATCATTTAAAATATCAATATTTACAAATGCGATTTTACCGGT
>JBEIEI010000047.1:0-15105 GCA_040382975.1 Flavobacteriales bacterium | reverse complement strand
ACGAACAGTCTGAATTTGCTCGTCCCTATTTTTACTACATTTTATTATTTCTTTTTTAGTTCAACTTTAACCTGTTGTGGCAATGTCATCCAAGCTCCATCAATTAAATCGACAGCTGTAGGGATTAAACCAGTACCAAGAAATACTATACTTGCTATATCAGCCCAAAACCATGGATTAATAGATATATTTTTCCTTAAATTATAGGTTTCGGTATAGTACTTTTGTTTTACAAATTTTACATCTTTAGTTTTTTTGTGAATTTCAACTGTGCATGGTGTTCTGCCAATAGTTAACTCGGAACCATTTTTCATCACAGTAACAACATCAGCATCTGGTGGATTACTGTTAAAAGAAACTGTTTGTTTAGTGCCAGAAAAAATAGTTGCACAAGATGTCAATGATGTCGAAACTGTAAATGCCAAAAGAGTAATTAGCATTAGTGATTTTATTTTTTTCATTTTGTTTATTTTTTAATTTTTCCCCTACTCTTTTAGCTTTTCGGTTTCCGCTTTTTATTAAACCGTTAAGGTCGGTTGGCATATACTCGTTTTTTTTAAAATCATGTTCAGACCCCTATTTATTCCGCTTTACTTATTCTATCATATTTTACCTCATCAAAAACACCATCTAGATATATATCAATACTTCCTAACTTTGGTGATTTTTGACAAAAAACCATTGAACCTTCATATTGACAACTTCCATCATCTTCCTCTGAGGAAGATTTTTTTACATCGTATTTATTTGGTTTTTTATAATAAAAGAGAGTAGACCAAGCCCTTATATTGTTATTATAAATATTCTTTTAATTTAATTCAAATGCTAAACAAGAATTCGAAGCATCTATATTTAAGTTCCCCTCATATTGTTTTACATTGTTTTGATCTAAAACATAATAACTAAACGATTTGCTTTTGCTGCTGCCTAAACTTTTAGTAACTCCAGATAAACCGGTTGACGAACAAGCTGGAGCAGAAGTATAATAAACATTTGAAGCGCTAGAACCGATAAGTTGGCCATCTACATAATATTTAAGCGATGTTATTCCCACAGAAGCCCAAGAGCTTGCGTTTGCCTGTCCTTGCCAGAATATTACACGGCCTTCGAATGTACAACTTCCATCGTCTTCCTCGGCTGAAGAATTATAATTTTTTGCCATTACATCTTTACACCCTTTAATTTTTTCTTTTTTACAACTTGTTAAACTAGTTATGCTAATTAACAAAGCAAATGCAATTAATTTTTTCATTTTTTTGTGTTTTTATTTTTTACCTACTCTTTTAGCTTTTCGGTTTCCGCTTTTTATTTGTTTTTATAAGTTTTAACGCACTCTTCACATTGTTTAACAGCGTGTTTGGCTTATGGCAATAGCAACTTTGTTTGTATCAAAAATACAACATAATTGTCAAAAAGCAAATTATTCTATCTTTTAGGCAATGTATTTATTCTAACCTTTAATTTTATTATTAAACTGCATGTTAACGGGCAAAAAAATAAAATTACTTAGGCAAATTCATGGTTATACGCAAGAGGATCTTGCCTCTATAATTGGACGCACTCGAGCGTTAGTTTCTCATATTGAGCAAAGCGATAAAGTAAACCACGATACATTGTTATTAATACTTAAGCTTTTTAGATTAAGCGAAGAAGAGTTTAAACGTTTTGATAATACCGACCTAAAAAAACCTAAGAGTAAAGATTACAGCACCAACGAAGAACCTGTTTTACAACTAAAAGAAAAATTAACGGGTTATCAAAAAGAAAATGAAATGCTCAAAGATTTAGTGGAGTCGCAAAAAGAAATTATTAAACTTCTAAAGTCAAGCAAAAAGCAATATTAGTTGGTTTGTCTGCTTCGCTATTACCTTTTGATCTCTGTCATTATTAGCCGGAGTTTCCTAAAAAATAATTCAACTATTTCAAACGTTTATTGATGATGAAAAAACCTTTGTAGCCCGTTTAAAACACAACAGGCTCCTTCTTTATAAAAAGAGTTTTGTGACCATGCAACAGTTTACAAAAAACATTGAAACGCCTCATAGGGCAAAGATTATAAGCTATGAGGATAGTAAAAAGAGAAAGAAGTTGCTATTGAATATGGGACAGAAAAAAACAACTCAATGGCATTAAAGGAACTTTGATTTCTTTGGTAGTAAAAGGTTTTGGAGAAAACACAATGGCGCTAATTACCAAGCCACAACTATCATTATACTGCGCTAATCAATGCTATATAACACTCGATAATTATCTAACACGATGGGAATATGAAGAAACATATCGATAGGTAAAACAAGCTTATAATCTTGAAGATGTGAGCGTGAGAAAAATAGTTGCCATAAAAAACACTGTAGCTCTTTTGATGGCAGTTGGTTATTTTGCTAAGATATACACAGGAACTTCTCTCAAACTGAAAATTATAAAAGAGAAAAAATTTGTCCTAGCTAAACGATTTTTTGCAACACCAGCGATCTTTTGCTAATCAATGGCTGACGGAATTTACAAGCCACTTAAATCATACAATACTCCTATCAACAAAAAATCAAAACCTCCAGATGGGTCCCAAATATTTTTTACCTTTGATTAAAATAATGGGAAAACTCCCGTTATTGAATATAAAATACGTATTTTATGTTAATTTTGTAGTCATTAAATTATGCAAATTATTATTCCAATGGCGGGTAAGGGAAAGCGTATGCGCCCGCACACGCTCACAACAGCAAAACCATTAATACCAGTAGCGGGAAAACCAATTGTACAACGACTGGTTGAAGATATTACCAAGGTTTGCGGACAAAAAGTTAACGAAATAGCATTTATAATTGGGCCGGATTTTGGTGCCGAAGTTGAGCAAAATTTAATAAAAGTTGCCGAAAGTCAAGGCGCTAAAGGAAGTATCTTTTACCAAGATGTGGCATTAGGAACAGCGCACGCCATTATGTGTGCTAAAGACGCTATAAAAGGTAAAACCGTGGTAGCTTTTGCCGACACGCTATTTAAGGCAGATTTTATAATGGATACCGAACAAGAAGGGGTTATCTGGGTTCAAAAAATAGAAGATCCTAGTCAGTTTGGTGTTGTAAAGCTTGATACCAACGGCGCAATTACAGATTTTATAGAAAAACCAACCACATTTATAAGTGACCTAGCAATTATTGGCATTTATTATTTTAAAGATGGCGATTATTTAAAAAGAGAATTACAACATTTGCTTGACAATAATATAACCGAAAAAGGTGAATATCAACTTACCAATGCTCTTGAGAACATGAAGGCTAAAGGCACAAAGTTTATGCCCGGCCAGGTAACAGAGTGGTTAGATTGCGGAAACAAAAACGCCACGGTGTATACCAACCAGCGTGTTTTAGAATTTGATAAAGGTAAACCACACCTAAAAGAAAAAAACATTAAAAACACCAATAGTATAATTATAGAACCTTGCTTTATTGGCGAAAACGTAGAATTAACAAACGCTATAGTTGGCCCACACGTAAGCATTGGTGCAAATACACACATAAAAAACAGCATTCTGCAAAATTGCATTATCCAAAAAGATGCTAAAATAAACAGCGCTAACGTTTCAAACAGCATTCTAGGAATTGCTGCCGAGGTAACCGGCAAGGCCTTAGACTTAAGTGTTAGCGATTATACCCAAATAATTGTTTAATCTAAAAAAACATACTTTTTTCTTACTAACGGTTTCCGCTTTGGCATCCGCTTTTGTTGCTTGCAAAAGCAAAAAAACCATCGTTACAGAAAACACACAAGCGGCCGAAGCTCAATTTACCGGTAACTTTATTGATGGCTGCGCGGCCCTCCAGCCTCAAAAACAAAATCTACAATTAGCGCTAACGCACTTTAACGAGTGTAAAAAGTTAGATCCAAACAGTATCCCGCTTAAATACGAATTAGGTAAAACCTATAAACTTTTAGGCGCAAACGCTTTAGCCATTCAAAACGCAAAAGCTTGTGCAGAGGCCGATCCAAAAAACGAATGGTATCAGCTTTTACTTATAGAGTGTTATGTTGCTGTAAAGGATTTTAACCAGGCCGTAAAATTAAGAGAACAGCTTGTAAAAAACTTTCCGGGAAAGGTAGAGTTTAAAGAAGACCTAGCAATAGAATACTCGCGAGTTGGTAATTTTGACAGGTCATACAAAACATATGACGAATTGGAGCTAACCTACGGAATAAACGAGCAGATTACTTTAAATAAATGTAAGCTCCTAAAAAATCAGAAAAAATTTAAAGAAACTGAGGAAGATTTGTTGCGCCTCTCCAACTCTGATAAAACAGAACCGCGATATTATGCTTACTTGGCTGATTTTTATATTGAGCAAAACAAGCTTGATGAGGCAAAATTAATGTACGATAAAATTTTAAAAATAGACCCGAATAACCCTTCTATAAACCTTGCTTTGCATGACTATTACAGCGCCCAAGGAAAAGACAATGAGGCATTTGAGTGTTTAAAAAAAGCGTTTCAAAATCCTGATCTGGAAGTAGAATATAAAATAGATGCGGCAAGGTATTATTATTCGCGTGCCGAGAAACAACCCGAATCAAATTATTATTCTCGTGGATTAGAGCTTAGCGAAATACTTATTAAAACCCATCCAAAAGACCCCAAAGGAAATGCTATTTATGCCGACTTTTTAATTCTTGCCGGCAACATTAAAAGCGCAGCAAAATATTATTATCTGGCTGCGGTAAACGAAGCAATAGATTTTAGAGTTTGGAGTCAACTGCTTTTTGCAGATAGCGAACTTAGACAATATGATTCTTTGGAACACCACAGCGCAAGCGCAATGGAGTTATTTCCTAATCAACCCACAACCTATTTTTTTAATGGCGTTGCTAATATGCAATTGCGAAACCATAAAAAGGCGGCCCAATCATTAAAAGACGGTTTAGAATTTGTAATAGATAACAAAGCCCTGATGATGGATTTTTATTCAAACATGGGCGACGCTTATTTTTATTTAAAAGATTACATTAAATCGGATAAGGCCTTTGATGATGCTTTAAAAATAAATGCCGACAATACCTATGTTTTAAACAACTATTCCTATTACCTTTCTTTACGAAGCGAAAACTTAGATAAAGCAGAAAAACTATCAAGAAAAGCGAACGAGTTGGCGCCAAACAACCGTAATTATATGGACACTTACGGTTGGATCTTGTATCAACAAAAAAAATATAAAGAAGCAGAAGAATGGCTTTCTGCTGCGGCAAAAATTGGTCCACCAAAAGCCGATATAATAGAACATTACGGCGATGTGCTTTATAAACTTAATAAAACTGAAGAAGCTTTAACACAATGGGATTTAGCGAAGCAGGCCGGAGGCAATTCTGAAGCTTTATTATCTAAAATAAGAACAAAAAAACTAAATGATTAAGCGGGCGTTGATAATAAACTATTTTACTGCAGCAATAATAATGCTTGCTTTGTTTACCGTTTCCTGTAAACACAAAAAGAAAATTCAAAAAACACAAACAGAAGTTGCCATAAGCGATACAACTACCGGCAGATGTAAATTAGATTTTAAAAACTCAAAGGCGCTAAGTAAATACGTAAAAGAAAATGAATTTGATTTTGTTTGGGTTATGGCAAAAGCAAATGTTGAAACACGCATTGATGGAAAAGAAGAAAGTTTTGATATTAGAGTGAATGTGCGTAAAGATAGTGCCATGCTAATTACCATTCAATATTTACTGGGTATTCAGGTTGCCAAGATCTTGATTACCAAAGATTCGGTTAAGATGGTAAACTATATTCAAAAGAACTATTTTAAAGGTGATTTTGTTTACATAAACGATATGTTAAACGCCGACTTGGACTTTAATGTATTACAAGCCGTTTTATTTGGTAATAGTGCCGAGTTTTATGAAGACGATGAATTAAAGTTAAAACCTGTAACTGATCGCGAAAACTGCCATTATTTACTTAGCACCGAAAGAAAACGTAGATTAAGAAGGCTCCAAAGTGGCGATAATGAGCTAAAAAAGGCGTTACAAATACTTACTTTAAACCCAGATAACTATAAGATCATAAAGAATGAATTCTCCGATCCTGCAACCAATCGCTCATTTATAGCCAATTATAAAAATTTTACCCAAAAAGATAGCGTTTATGCACCATACCATGTTGATATTGATATAGTGGCAGAGAAAAAAGCAAGCGTAAAAATTGACTATGTTCGCATTGAGAAAAATATACCTCAAAAACTTAGCTTAAACATCCCTAGTAAATATGAAGCAATCTCTATACAAAAAAAATAAATTGGCGCTCATTTTTGCGCTTTTATTTTCTTTTGTATTAGTTCCTCAGCTTCAAAGTCAAAACGGAACAAAAAATTCTAAAAAAGATCTCGAGAATAAAAAGAAACGGATCAATGATGAGATCAGCGAGATTAATTCGATGCTTAGCGAAACCAAAGCAAGCAAAAAATCTTCTATTGGTGCTTTAGTGAACATTAACATGAAACTGGAAAAACGCCAGGATCTAATTAACACTATTAATGCCGAGATCATAGAAATAAACCGCGATATTAAGGAAAGCGAAAAACAAACCGAACAACTTAAAGCCAACCTCGAAAAACTAAAAAGTGATTATGCCCGCATGATCATTTTTGCGCAGCGCAATCAAGATGCATACAGTAAAATAATGTTTGTATTTGCTGCAGAAAACTTTAATCAAGCGTACGCACGTTTAAAATATATGCAGCAATATTCTGAATTCAGAAAAAAACAAGCAGCCGAGATCATTTCAACACAAACACAATTGTTGGCAAAACTAAAAGAACTAAAAGAACAACGCCACGAAAAAAATGTTTTGTTGGGTAACGAAGAAGAAGAAAAAATTAACCTCAGCAGCGAAAAACAAGAACAAGAGCAAGTTTTAACCGAGCTTCAAAAAAAGGAAAAAGAATTAAAAGTTCAATTAGATAAAAAGAAACAAGACGCGGTTGAATTACAATTAGCAATTAAAAAATTAATTGAGGCCGAAATAAAACGAAAACTGGAAGAATCTGCAAAAGCTGAAGCCGCTGCCATAGCCGCTAAAAAAGCCAAAGAAGAAAAAGAAAATAAAACAAAAGTAGTTAAGGAAAAAACTACAAAAGAGAAGGAAAAAGTTGTAGTTGATGACGTTAAGCCCGAAAAAGAGAAAAAGGAAAATTTATTTATGCCTGCGCTAACCGAAGAGACAGAAGCCTTAAGTACTGATTTTTCAAATAACCGAGGGAAATTGCCGTGGCCTGTTGGTAAAGGCGTTATTTGTGAAACCTATGGAGAGCACGAGCACCCGGCCATTAAAGGCTTTATGATGTTTAATAACGGTGTAGAGATCTGCGCCACAAAAGGCACACAAGCCCGCGCTGTTTTTGAGGGCGAGGTTACCGGTATTGCAGTTTCGCCAACAGGTGGAAAGTTAGTGATCATTCGTCACGGAGAATATTTAAGTGTTTATAGTAACATAACCGATGTAACTGTAAAAACCGGACAAAAAGTAACCCTGAAACAAATTATAGGCACTGTTGCCCACGATGAAGAAGAGGGTAAAACCTCTATGAACCTTCAAATATGGAAAGGCCAAAAAACAATGGATCCAAGCGGCTGGCTTTATAACGCCCGTTAATATTGGTCATTTATCTAAACCGCCTAATGTTAAATATCAATTATTTCTTTGTCTCCGCTTTAGTAATTCGTAATTTTAATAAACTATGAAAAACATACATTATCTTTTATTTTTTGTTATTGCTTACACCTTTTTATCTTTTACACACGATGATAAATATGTGCGCCAGGCTTTAAAACAGATTGAGAAAGGAAATTTAAAAGAAGCAAAGACTTTGTACCAAAAAGCAATAGAAAAAGATCCTGATAGCTTTAAAGCAAATGTAGGCATGGGTCTTTTGCTTTCCGAAATGCTTGATAATTACAGCGGCGCCCTTCCCTATCTTGAAAAAGCCTATACGATCTCTTCAAAAGACACCATGGCGCAATTAATATACTCGCTTGCAAAATGCTATCAATACAATGGCGAATATGAAAAAGCAATTGGTTTTTTTGACCGATTAAACGGCTATGAAGATTACGAGAAAGAAATTGATCTTGAAAAAGATATTAAAAAAAGAAAAGAAGATTGTAATTATGCAATTCAACATCGTAATTATGCCCCACCAACAAATTTGTACATTGTAAATGCCGGCAAAACAATTAATACAGATATGCCAGAATACGTGCCGGTATTAACACCACAAAACGAATTAATATTTACCTCACGAAGGCAAGATGATAAAAAAGAACAACTGAGTTATTTAGATGGAAAGTATTTTGAAGGTATGTACATTTCTAAAATCGAACGCTCAGGCTTTAATACACCCAGGCGTTATTCGCTTCCTGACCAGTTTAAAAGCTCACATTACTTAAAAAAACACGAATCTGTAGTTTCTATGAGCCAGGATGGTAAAATTCTTTTTACGTTTCATGATAATAAAATTTACGAAATAAATATGGAGGATCGTAAAACACGCAAACCAAAAAAATTAACAAGGTCAATCAACTTTGATTTTTACCAAAGCCATGCCTTTGTGACTAAAGACGGCAACACGCTTTATTTTACCAGCGAAGCAGATGGAGGACTTGGAGGGATAGATATTTACAGCGCCACAAAGATTAAAGAAGGAGAGTGGAGCAAGCCTGAAAATCTTGGCGCATCTATAAACACTTCTTTTGATGAAGACGCCCCTTTTATTACAGACGACGGAAAGACCATGTATTTTGCAAGCAAGGGGCATGAGGGTTATGGCAATTACGACATTTATAAAAGTGAACTTATTGATGGAAAGTGGGGCAAGCCCGAAAATCTTGGCCAGCCAATTAATTCGGCCGGTCATGATATTTTTATGGTACAGGATAGTCAAAAATCGGTTGCCTATTTTTCGTCTTCGCGTAACGGTGGTTTTGGCGATATGGATATTTATAAAATTAATTATCTAAACAATTTAAATAAAGAATGTCCTCTGGAAAAAACAACTTTATTCTCTTTAAACATTATTGATGAAGACGCCACCGATCTTAAAAATAAAATAGAATTAAAGGTTCCCGAAAATTATAAAGTACTTTCTTACGAGTGGAAAGTAAATGAAAATGTTGTTGCAGACCAGGCCGCTGTTTTAAATTATGATTACAAACACACTGGTAATTACTCCGTTTCATCAAAAGTTATAGCTTACTGTGATACCTGCTTGTCGCCATTGGTTGTTTGTAACAGCATTGAGAACAAATTCGAAAAAATAAAAGTAGATACCTCAACAACGTTTACTAATACAACGTTAGCAGCTGTTACACCTGTTGATTTAAGTAAAGTAAAAGGCGAGTTAAGTACCGAACAATTACAAGCGCTTGGCTTTAACACCAACCCTATTCTTTTTAATTTCGATAAAAGTAGTTTAACAACAGATGCTGAAGAAATTTTAAGAACAAACACCGAAGTATTAAAAAAACATCCGGGTCTTACGGTAGAAATTATTGGATATACCGATTCGCGTGGGTCTGAGAACCATAATAGAATCCTTTCGGCAAATCGCGCTAAATCTGTAAAAAAATACCTTGCTAAAGCAGATGTAAAGCGCTCGCAACTAAAATACACAACCGGCAAAGGTGATAGTAATTTAGTTAACGAATGTGGTAAAGGAAAAGAGTGTGATAATTATATGCACTTGCAAAACCGTAGGGTTATTTTTAAAGTGTACAATAAATAATGTAAACAACCTAAAACAAAAGGGCCGCTATAAATTATATAGCGGCTCTTTTAATACTATTTGTCATTCAGACGATAGGAAGAATCTAAATAGGTGTCTCTCGTTCCTCGAAAAGACAGCGTTTTATGCTTTAAAGAAATCTTCGTAGCTAACTTCTTTAGTTTGAAGTGTACATTTTTCTTTAATAAGATCTAATACTTTCTTGCTGTAAAGATTTTCGAAAATACGTTGTGCTTCTTTTTCTTTGCTTAAAATATCCTTAGATATTTTTTCTAAATCTTCTTCTGAAGCGGCTTGTCCGTAACGAGCATATTCACTTTTAATAAATGCTTTTGCTTCGTCTTTTGCCTCATCAATATTTACTTGAATTGCATTATCTTTAATGATCTTATTCTCTATTAATTTCCATTTCATAGATTTAGAATAATTAGGATAATCTCTTTCTAATTCTTCTAAGGTAATTGGCTTTTCGTTAGCCATCATTAACCAGCGTTTTAGGAAAGTGTCCGGTAATTGAATGTTGATCTTTTCAACTAAATTATTTTCAACTTCGGTTCTTAAAAATTTTTCTGCGTCTGCATTAAACATAAGGCCTAACTCTTCACGAATTTTGTTTCTGAATTCCTCTTCGCTAGTAACCTTTCCTTCGCCATAAACTTTATCAAATAATTCTTGATTTAAGTCTGCATCTTCTAAACGGGCAATGCTTTTTACGGTTAATTGTAAATTACAATTTATAGTTTCTGCTAATTCTTTGTCTATTCCCAACGATACACTTTTGTCTAAAGCGTTATCATATAAGGCATTTACATTGATAACAATTTTATCCTCTTTTTTTACACCTAATACTTTTGCTTTTGCCTCATCGTTCTTTAAACGCTCATAGCTAATGCTGGTACTTTTAAATATTCCACCGGCCTTAATATTACCGTTTTCGTCTAACTCGTTAATGTCTACAAATACAACATCTTTTTCGCCGGCAACTTCAGGATTTAATGGCTTGCCAAAATTACGTCTAACATCTTTCACGTATTTTTCAACCAACTCATCATCTATCTTAACGGTTTTGTATGTGAACGTGTGTTTGTTATTAAGATCAACAGAAAATTGAGGCGCTAAACCAACTTGGTAAATAAATTCAAAATCTTTTTGATTTTCAAAATCAACAGCGGCTCTCTCTTTAGGTAAAGGGTTTCCTAAAATTTCAATGTTGTTATCTTTTATATAATTAAAAATAGTTGAGTCTAATAATTTATTTAACTCGTCTACTAATATTTGGGTGCCATATTGTTTTTTAACTAAGCCTGCAGGCACCTTACCTGGTCTGAAACCCGGCATGCTAATTTGTTTTTGCGCTTTTTTTAAGGCGTCTCCTACGCGCACTTCATAATCAGCAGGAACAACAGAAATTACAATTTCTGCATTTAAACTATCAATATCGTTTTTAGTAATATTCATTTTTTTTAATTTTGGAATGCGAAAATAGTGATTTTTCTTTGTTTTTCATAGAAAACAAGCCCTAAAAAGGATTGAAAAGGCTAAAATCAATTAAAAACGATCGAAAAACTACAATCAAACTCTGTATTTGGAGGCAACTCTATTATCCCGTCCTTTTTTACCAATTCATTATTTGTAGTTGTTGCGTCTGCAATGCCGTACCAAGGCTCTAAACAAACAAAATTATCACATCCTTTCTTTGACCAGATGCCAAAATAAGGCCAGCTCCTACTCTCAAGAGTAATTTTGTGTTCGCTTTTAGTAGAACATAAACTTACTTTATTAATTTGACCGTTCTCAAAAACAAGGGCGTCTTTACTAAAGACCTCTGTATTTAAAAACAATTTATTATCGCTTAATACTAAATTGCTTTTTGCGTCAGTTCGTAAACCGTTATCTAACCCGGTAAGTTGGTATGAGTTTTTTTCGAATTCTAAATAATAGTCGTTAAACGATTCGTTTGGCAACAAAGGACAATTAAACCCTGGATGTGCGCCAACACTAAATAAAAGAGCCTTGCTGGAAGGGTTAATGACCTTATAGTTGGTTATTAGTTTATTTTCATGCAATAAATAATTAATTTGAAAAACAAATTCGAAAGGAAATTTCTCTAGCGTTTCCGGGCTAGATGTTAGCTCGTGTGTACACGAATCAGAAAGGGCTTCAATAAGTTTAAAATCCATATCTCGAGCAAAACCATGCTGAGACAATTCGTGTTTTATGTTTTCATACACAAAAAAACTGTCTTTCAATTTGCCTACAATGGGGAATAAAACAGGCGCATGCCTTGCCCAGAGCTCTTTATCAGCCTGCCATATAAACTCTATGCCGTTGTTGTTTTTAACACTGGAAAGCTCGGCTCCAAATGAATTAATTGAAACATGAAGTTGGTTAGATCGTAATTTAGTTTGCATCTAAAGTTTTTATAAAAAGATGATCCCTTTGATTTCGGAAGCTTTTTTGTAGATATCTATAATTTCATCTACACCAATCACTACTTGTTTTGCGGTAATGCTGGTGTATTTGCCGCTATTGCTTTCTTTGGTATGAATATCAGTATCGGCATCAAATAAATTTTCCGCCAAAGCTATGTTTCTGAGATCGCTTGGAACAATGAACTTATACATGTAAACAGTAGGAAAAGTTGTTGTTTCGAGAATTTTTTCTCTAAAGTTTTTTAATTCTTCTTCCGTCATTAGTGCTCAAAAAAATGATTATAAATTAGTACAACGCCAAAAACCATTAATAAACTTCCTGTAATTACATTTACTCTGTGCATGATCTTAGCTGTTAGCACTTTTTTAAGTTTATTTGCGGCAGACACTTTTCCAATCTCCACCATAAGCACCAGGCCAAGTGTGATACTAAAATAAACAATCATGTTGATAATGGAATAAGACAACGTTTTGCAAACTGCCGTAACGTTTCCTAACCAAAGCAGCCAAACGGTTGGGTTTAAACTATTCAAGAAAAAACCTTTAAAAACCATCATGTTTGCAGATGGCACCTTGATCTCTATGGTGGCGTCCTTTCCGTTTTCAACGGGTTCTCTAAAATGTAAAGCGCCAAAAACGATCAAAATAATTCCGGCCATTATCCCCATAAAACGCTGACTTTTTTCGTCCTGAATAAGATTGGTTGCGCCAAAATGAACTAAAAAAATAATAAGGATGCAAACAACAAAATCACTTAATACAACACCAATTGCCAGCAAAGAAGCTGTTCGGTGACCATGACGAATACCAGTATTAATTAACGCAAAAAAAGCCGGACCAAAAGAAAAGGTAAGTAATAAAACAATTATAAATGTTTGATATATTAAACTAAGCGCCAAAGCATTTATTTTTTATAGGTTTCTAAAAAGGCCATCCACTCGTTTAATTGTTTTCCTTTTAAAACTCGAGGAAATTTACTTTGCCCTCCTAATTTATTTTTACTTGCAAGAAAGTCTATAAAAGCTTGATTTGGTAATATGGTTACAATAACTTCATTTAAAGCGTGATTTCGTTCTGTAGCGTAATCATCGTTTAGTTGCTTTAAATACCCGTCTATTTTTTCTTTTACAAGCGCTTCGCTTGTTTCTTTATCCACACCAACATACCAGTGGTGTGCAAATAAACCTTTGTTTGGCTTACCAACCACACAGTATTCATTAATGTTTAAATCAAGATCTTTTACCGTTAACTTAATAGCTTGATTCATATTATCAACGCTTAAGTGTTCCCCACACAAACTTAAAAAATGCTTTGTTCTGCCGGTAATAATTATCTCACATCTTTTTAAATCTGTGAATCTAAGGGTGTCGCCAATTAAATAGCGCCATGCCCCAGCGCAATTAGTTATTACTAAAGCATATTCTTGGTTTAAACTAACCTCGGTAACATCTAAGGCTTTAGCGTTAGGTTTTAAATTGCCGTCTGCATCAAAATTATCTTCATTAAAAGGAACAAATTCAAAGAACATGGAATTATCGGTCATTAATTTCATGGCCTGTTTTTCATTTGGCCTTTCCTGATAGGCAATAAAACCTTCAGAGGCCAAATACGTATCCACATAAATTAATTTTTTTCCGCACAAACCATCTATACTGTTTTTGTATGGCTGAACCGAAACACCACCGTGAACAAACACGGCAAGATTTGGCCATATATCATGAATAGTGTTGAGATCATAATGCTTTATGATGCGCTCAAACAATATCTGTATCCAGGCAGGAACGCCACAAATAAAACCAACGTTCCATTTTTTTGCATTATCAACTATGTCTTGTAATTTCTTTTCCCAATTTGATTGCGAGGTAATTTCGGGTCCGGGTAATGTAAAGTTTTGAAACCATCGTGGTTGCGTGCCGGTTGTAATGCCGCTTAAGTCGCCGCTAAAATAGGTTCCGTTATAATTCAAATTTGTACTACCGCCAACAAACAGCGCTTCGGTTTCATATTGTTCTTTAGGAAAATCGAAATGCTTCGTAGAGATGATCTGTTTCATGGTGCCTTTTTGAATGGCTTTGATCATTTCTTTTGTAACCGGTATGTGTTTGCTTGCAGATTCTGATGTGCCGGAGCTTAAGGCAAAATAATTTATTTTTCCGGGCCAGCATACGTCTTTTTCTCCCTTAAGAGCGCGGTACCACCACTGATCGAAAATAGATTGATAGTCGCTGATAGGCACTTTATTTTTAAAAGAAGAAATTGGATCTTGACTTAAAAGAATGTCCATAAAACCATGATGTTCACCAAAAGAAGTAAACTGTGCCTTCCTCAAAAGTTTATTAAGCTGTTTAATTTGTTGCTTATGAACGTTTTTTCGTGCGGGGATCTTTCCTCGAATTGTAATTGCCTGTTTTATAATAGTACCGAGCATTTGTGTGTTTTTTTGATTAAAGATTAAGGCCGGTGACCAAAGAATAATTCTTTGATACTTTATCTTTTTCGTAATTTATTTAAGGTATCTGAAATCCTGATTGTTTTTTATTGCCTTTATTGATTGGTAAATTAATTTTATTACCTCTTCAACATCCTGCTTATGAACACTCTCAACAGTTGTATGCATATAGCGTAACGGCAAAGAGATCAACGCAGAGGCGATACCATCTGTTGCAAAAGCAAACGCATCTGTATCTGTTCCGGTAACTCGTGATGCGGCCTGACGTTGAAACTCAATTTTATTTTTCTTTGCTGTATCAATAATTAATTTTAATAAATTATTTTGCACTGCAGGTCCATAACTTACCACCGGCCCTTTACCGCAAGCCAAATCGCCACTTGCAATTTTACTCATCATTGGGGTTTGTGTATCATGACAAACATCTGTAACAATGGCAACATTAGGGTTTATTTTT
>JBEIEI010000046.1:0-15353 GCA_040382975.1 Flavobacteriales bacterium | reverse complement strand
AATTGGCAGTGATGAGGGATTGTTTTCACTTAATATTTCTTCGCAATCGTTTAAGTTTTATAACTTTCCAATAGAGGGAACCATTGTTGTAAATTGTATTAAAGAGGTAAATAAAAAGTTTTTTCTTGGTACAAAAGAAAAGGGGTTGTGGTTACTTAATGAAAAAAAGCTAGAACGAATTAATTTTCTTAATTCTGATTATTTAAATATGAAGACAATAGGTTTGGAGTCTGTAACCTCGCTACAAGAATATGTCGGTAAATTATACATAGGAACAAACGGTTATGGTATTTTTAAGGTCAATATTTCTGACTTTGATATAGAAGATAAAATCTTATTTAATAAGGAGGATTTAAACGATATAAATGCAACAAACTATTTTGTTATTAAGGATAACAGGCTTTATGTAGCTACCAATCACGGCTTTGTTATTTATAATTTATTAAATAATAAAATTATTAATAACGAAAATAAAGAAAGTTCTAATGCCTTTAGGATTAACGATAATTTCGTGAAATCATGTTTTCTTGATGATATTGGTAATATTTGGTTAGGCACCACCCTTGGCGGGGTAAATGTTTCTTTTTCTAGGGCAATAAAATTTCCTGATTTCATTGACGATATTCAACATCAATTTAAAAATTTATATTCTTTTTTAGAAACAAAAAAAGGCGAACGGATTATTGGAGGGGAAAATATTTTAGCTGCATTAGCTGAAAATAAAGACATTGCCGATCATTCTTCAGTTCTTGGTGGAAATACAGCGCTTTGTATTTTTCAGGAAAGCGATCATGTTTTTTGGATTGGAACCTGGGGTAAAGGTTTATTAAGGTATGATAAAAGTACTAAACAAAGCAAATGGTTTTTAAGTAAAGAATTTGGAGGGACCATTGTTTCATTAATGTACGATGGTAATGATAATTTGTTTGCTGGAACTGTTGGCGATGGCTTGTTTTCGATTAATTTAAAAACTTTTGAAACCAATCATTTTGGAGTAAAAGAAGGACTTCAAACATTAAACATAAACACTATGTTTTCTGATTCAAAAGGTAATTTATGGATAGGGACTTATGATGGCGGACTTGTTAAGTTAAAAACATTTCCAAAAGGTAACAAACTTAATATTGACCAAGTTTATAAGAATGAAGGAAAGCCAAATCAAATTGCTACAAATATTGTTTTTGGAATTAATGAAGATAAAAACGGGAATATATGGGTAGCAACTTCTGCCGGGTTAAGCAAGTTACTTCAAAATAATTCTTTTTATAATTTTTACGAAAAGGATGGTTTGCCTAACACTTATTTATACTCTATTTTAAAGGATAGTCTGAATAATTTTTGGATGAGTTCAAATAACGGAATAATAAAGTTTAATCCTTTGTTGAAGGAAAGAGAAGTAAGTTTTAAGAGTTACGGAATTAAGGATGGCCTATTAAATACAGAACATAATATGGGCGCCGCTTTTTTAGCCCCATCCGGCAACATGTACTTCGGCGGCTCAAAAGGTTATAATGTTTTTAGGCCAACATTAATAAAAGATAATTTACACACGCCTAAAGCATATATAACTGGGTATAAAAGGGGAGGAAAGGATGTGGCAATAGATTCGTTTATAGCATATAAAAAATGTTTAAAATTAAGTTGGCGCGAAAATTATTTTCAATTTGAATTAGCAGCTTTAGATTATACAGATCCTTCAAGAAATAAATTTAAATATAAATTGGAAGGGTATGATAATGATTGGTCTGCACCCACCAATGTGCGCTATGTGTCTTATACAGAATTGCCGGGGGGCGAATATAAATTTATTGTAAAAGCAACTAATAATGATGGTGTATGGAATGAAACGCCTTATGAAATAAATATTGTGGTGGTGCCTCCTTTTTGGAAAACCAAGATCTTTTATTTTTTATTGATCCTATTTGCCGGAGGAGGAATTTATGCATTTACCCAATATAGAACTAAAGCCATTAAAAAGGAAAATAAACTATTAGAAAATAAAGTAGCCGAAAGGACACGCGAATTAGAAGAAAAAAACAATGATATAACAAGTAGTATTCAATACGCTAAACGAATTCAGGAAGCTATTTTGCCTTCAAAAGATCAGATCTTTAAAAAGTTAACCAATGCTTTTATTTTATATCAGCCAAAAGATATTGTAAGTGGCGATTTTTATTGGTTTGCCGAAAAAAATGATTTTAAAATATTGGCAGTGGTTGATTGTACAGGGCATGGTGTTCCTGGGGCATTTATGAGTATGATCGGCCATAATTTATTACATCAAATTGTTTCCGAAAAAGGAATTACCGATCCTGCTGAAATATTAAACAACTTGCATAAAGGTGTTCAGGAAGCCTTAAGGCAAGGGCAAAATGAAGTAAATACCAACGATGGAATGGATGTTTCTTTAATTGCTATTAATGATATCACCAACGAGGTAAAATGGGCGGGTGCTAACAGGCCTTTAGTAACCATCGATTCTACCGGGGAATTCTTAAAATACGATGGAAATAAATTTCCGGTTGGAGGAGCTCAATTAGATATTAATAGAGTTTTTACCACACAAGAAATTAAATTAAAAAATTCTGCTATGGCCTATTTGTCATCAGATGGTTATGCTGATCAATTTGGCGGTGATAAAGGCAAGAAATTTATGGTGAAACGTTACCATGAATTGTTGTGTAAAATACACCTTTATAGTCCGGAAGAACAAAAGGCCGAGTTGATGAAAAATTTTGAACAATGGAGACAAAATCACGAGCAGGTGGATGATGTTTTGATCGTTGGTGTAGGAATTTAACCGGCGGCTTTGGAATTTAAAATTAATTATTATATTTGTCTACTAATTAAAATTTATCATGATAAAATCGTTTAAAATAGTTTTCGTTTTAAGTTGTGTTATTTCATTATTTTTTGTTGGATGTCATAAAAAAGAGACCGTTGAAGTAGATAATGAAACGCAGTCTTCTGTTGATAATGCGGTTGCAGATCAAGAATATATGGCAATTGTACCATCCGTTAGCGGTCATGCCATTAATACTAAAGGCACAGGTGGCACTAGAATGATGGCAAGTTGTGAAGTTTTGACTTGGTTAAATGAAACATCTTCTTATACCCTAAATACGCAAGTGTTCCCTCAAGCTGATACTTTATTAAATACCGTTGGAGATACCACAAAATATAAGAAAGCGCCTGTTTATGAATTGGATTTAAGTACCACTTGTCCACAGTCTTTTCTTGATGGCAAGGTTCGCTCAGGTAAATGGTTTATTAAGATTACAGGTCCTTTGAGAAAAAATGGAAGTCAAATGATAATGAAATTATTAAATCATAAAGCTTCAGGGATCAGTTATGCTTGTGATAGCATTGTAGTTACTACAGTTAATTCTTCTACGTTTAGTACTACTTATAACGTTAAATTAATTAACGGTGTTTGCACAGGGGCAGCAACGCCTTGGGTAATAAAATACAATTACGACAGAACTTACACTTACTACCGCAAAGGAAATCCTGTTAACACAGAACCAGTATTAGAATGTTATGGTACAGCAAATGGTGTTAATCGCCAAGGAAGAGCATTTTCGGTTAATATCCCGCAAACGTCACCATTAATTAAGCATAAAGCTTGTCAATTCGTTGACAAAGGTATTATGGAACTTACTCCGGATGGATTTAAAACAAGAACTGTTGACTATGGGAACGGGGTTTGTGATGATAGTGCAACATTCACTGTTAACGGAAGTACTATTGCATTTAAGTTAAAATAACTTTGCGGGAAGTATTGATAAATAGCGAAATGGTTGATGTTTTTGACATATATAACAAAATGGAGCGAAATAATATTTTGCTCTCATTTAAAGGCGAAATTACATCTGACCTATTAACTTCTATTCTTCAGGTAATGGAGAATAAAATGGAGAATATGCAGGAAGAACCTAAAATGAAGAAGAAGGTTTATAATGTATTGGTAGAGTGCTTACAGAATTTATACCATCATTTAGATGATTCTTCAAATTTTACAGGAGACATCAACCGATCTGCAATTTTCATGATCGGTAAAATAGACGGAAAATATTCTATTTTTACCGGAAATCACATTCTAAATGAAAATATTAACGGCTTAAAAGCAAGATTAGATGAAGTTAATTCATTATCAAAAGAGGAATTAAAAGAATATTACAAAAAAGTCCTAAATAACGGCGAAATGTCTTTAAAAGGTGGAGGCGGATTAGGGATGATTGATATTGCCAGAAAAACTGGTGAAAAATTAGAGTATGATTTTTTGGAAATTGACAATAAAGTTTCTTTCTTTACACTTAATATAATAGTATCACAACAAAATTAAAAAATACAAATATGGACAAATACGCTATCGAAGGCACACCAAAAACACCAAGTATCAGTTTCGACTTAAATGGTGGTGTTTTAGAAATTAAAGGACGTTCAATCCCTGAAAATTCTATTGAATTTTATAAACCTTTAGTAGATGCATTAGATAAATACTCTAGCGCAGCTAAATCTGCAACAACTGTTAATGTGCAACTAGAATACTTTAATACCTCTTCTTCAAAATGCATCCTAGATGTTTTTAAGAAATTAGAAGGTATTAATAAAGGTGGTAGTGCAGTTACAATTCACTGGCATTATGAAGAAGATGATGAGGATATGCTAGAAGCAGGAGAAGATTATCAAGCTATCATTAACGTGCCATTCAAAATGGTAATGGTTGCTGAATAATATTTTATTTTTCAAAGTATTACCCTGCCGTTTGGCGGGGTTTTTTTGTTATATTTGCATCCTTAAATTTAAGTTAAATGACAACCAAAATAGTAGAATTATTAGGCGCTAATGCCAACGATTTATTAAATCATTCTTGTAAAACAATTTCTAAAGAGCACCTTCATTTACCCGGTAATGATTTTGTTGAACGTATGTTCTCTCCATCAAACCGCAATCCGCAAGTATTACGTAGTTTAAATCAATTATATAACACCGGTAGATTAGCCGGTACCGGTTACATGAGCATTTTGCCGGTAGATCAAGGTATTGAGCATAGCGCCGGGGCAAGTTTTGCTCCTAATCCTGCTTATTTTGACAGCGAAAATATTATTAAGTTAGCAATTGAAGGTGGCTGCAATGCTGTAGCATCAACTTTTGGTGTGTTAGGATCTGTATCTAGAAAATATGCGCACAAGATCCCTTTTATAGTTAAAATTAATCATAACGAATTTTTAACCTACCCAAATAAGTTCGATCAAATTATGTTTGGTTCGGTAGAAGATGCCTGGAATATGGGTGCAGTGGCAGTAGGAGCTACAATTTATTTTGGTTCTCCTGAGTCGTCTCGCCAGATAGTAGAAGTTGCCCAGGCCTTTGAAAGAGCTCACGAATTAGGAATGGCAACTATTTTATGGTGCTACACCAGAAATAATGCGTTTAAAAAAGATGGCGTAGATTACCATACTGCTGCTGATCTATCATCTCAAGCAAATCACCTTGGAGTAACTATTCAAGCGGATATTATTAAACAAAAATTATCTGATAAAAATGGTGGATATAATGCCATAAATTTCGGTAAAACACATCCGAAAGTTTATTCAGAATTAACTACAGATCATCCTATAGATCTTTGTCGTTACCAAGTTGCTAATTGTTATATGGGTCGTATGGGCTTAATTAATAGCGGTGGCGAAAGTAAAGGGGCAAGCGACTTGGCAGAAGCGGTTACAACTGCGGTAATTAATAAAAGAGCAGGTGGACAAGGTTTAATAAGCGGAAGAAAAGCGTTTCAAAAACCGGTTAAGGAAGGTGTTCAATTACTGAATGCAATTCAAGATGTGTATTTGGATAAAACAATTACAATAGCTTAATAAATGTTGAATGCTAAACTATAAATGTTGATTTTCTTCATTTATAATTTAAAATTATAAAATTTAAAAGATGGGTTGGTTTAAAAGATTAAAAGAAGGGATTACAACTTCTACAAAAGAAAAGAAGGAAACCCCTGAAGGACTTTGGTACAAGTGTCCATCCTGCAAAAAAATTAATACAGCTCAAGAGCATGCGTCAAATAAATACGTTTGTACAGATTGCGGATATCATGAGCGATTAGGAAGTAAGGAATATTTTGAAGTGATCTTTGACGACAATCAATTTACCGAACTTCACGAAAACCTTGTTAGCGGAGATCCTCTGGATTTTTCGGACACAAAAAAATATACCGATAGATTAACGGATACCATCAGAAAAACCGGCTTAAAAGACGCTTTAAGAAGCGCTTACGGAAAAGTAAATGGAAACGATCTTGTTATCTGTTGTATGGATTTTAGCTTTATTGGCGGCAGTATGGGAAGCGTTGTGGGTGAAAAAATTGCTCGCTCAATTGATTTCTGCATCAAAACTAAAACCCCCTTATTGATCATTTCAAAAAGTGGTGGGGCTCGTATGATGGAAGCTGCATTTTCATTAATGCAAATGGCAAAAACATCTGCAAAATTAAGTCAGTTGGCACAACATAAAATACCATATATTTCTTTATTGACCGATCCTACCACAGGTGGTGTAACTGCTAGTTATGCTATGCTTGGCGATCTTAATATTGCAGAACCTGGTTCTTTGATCGGATTTGCCGGACCACGCGTTGTAAAAGAAACCATTGGTAAAGATCTTCCAAAAGGATTTCAAACTGCCGAATTTGTTCT
The DNA here is from genome assembly GCA_040382975.1 of Flavobacteriales bacterium. Classification (GTDB taxonomy): domain Bacteria; phylum Bacteroidota; class Bacteroidia; order B-17B0; family Aurantibacillaceae; genus Aurantibacillus. The sequence goes on along the minus strand of JBEIEI010000046.1, from coordinate 8,652 downwards.
TGAACATGGCTTTTTAGATAAAATCATCCCCCGTACTGAATTAAAAGAAAAACTTGGTACGCTTTTAAAAATGTTTAAGTCTTAAAATTAATTTGGTACAATTATTTGTACTGTTTTAATCATTATTTAACCCCAATAACTAACCTTATTGGGGTTTTTATTACCCCTTTTTCTGCAACAATTGGTCTATTTAATAATATTTTGCTTTAAATAGCTGTATTTTAGTAAGTTGCAATATTATTATTACCCAACTTTTAACTACCTTTAATCGTATAATAAGTATAGAGCATCTATTCATGAACATTCATTCAGATCTTATAGCAAAGTGCATTAAGCAAGACCGAAGGGGTGAGTATGAATTGTATAAACTCTCCTACAGTTATTTAATGAGTATATGTTTGAGATATAACAAAGATAAAGATACAGCCTCAGAAATATTGAATATGGGGTTCATGAAGATCCTAAAGAACATTGCTGCTTATAATCCCGAAATTCCTTTTAAAGTATGGATCAGACGTATAATGATCAACACCTTAATTGATGAATATAGAAAACAAAAGCGCGAAAAAGAGCGTGTTACTTATGTTGAAGAATATTATGATTCTGCACACTATGCAGATGTGAATGAGGCATTGAGTAACATTAGCTGCAAACAAATTTATGAAGAGATAAATAAACTACCGCAAGCAACAAAACAGGTGTTTAACCTTTATGTAATTGATGGATATTCTCATAAAGAGGTAGGAGAGTTATTAGGTATTAGTGAAGGAACTTCTAAATGGCATTTAAATGCTGCGCGACAAAAATTAAAAGAACAAATTGATAAAAACATATTAATTAGAGCATAAAGAAAGATGAATCAAGAACAAAAGTTTGATAAGATTATCAAGAAAAAAGTAGATGAGGCTGAGTTCCCCTTTGATGAGCAAAATTGGAATAAATTCAGCGCGCAACTTGATGCAGAACGGAGCCTTTCCAATAAACGCGGCTGGGGTAAATTCTTGTATTTAGGATTGTTGTTTCTTGGAATTACTTCTGTAAGTATTGCTTTGTATAAAATTCAGGGGCCATTTGGCCAAAAAGGTAATTTAATTTACGCTAATAATACCAATGTTGATAAAACGGTTTCTTCTGCTCAAAGAAATAGTGCCTCTTTTCAACTTAATTCACATTCGGAAAATAATTTATTGGCTGTTAATAATACAAACAACCAATCTGAAAAATCTGCCGATTTAAATTCGTTAACTACTGGTGAGGATAAAAGTAATTCAACGGCAGAAAATTCAACTAACGATAATTCTGCCGGTAACGCTGTGCTAAAGAATGAATTAAACACTACTTCAGATTCTAAAAATGATCTAACCTCAATCGAAATAAAAAAAGCACAAAAAACCAATTCAATTTCTATTTCTAAAAAATCTCCTTTAACATCAAGCAAGCAAAATAATTACAACATTTTCGAAGGTAATTCTAAAGATGACATTAACGGCGAAATGAATTCAACCACGAGAAATCATTCTGATCTAGCAGGGGGTGTAAGTTTAGAGCACACCGCATTAAATAGAATAGATTCAAAACTGCCTTTTGTTTATTCCGTTAGAAATGTAAAAATTGGCGCAGTTAAACTTCCATCATGGTATGATGATGATTACCGCAGAAAAGGAAATAAAAAACTTAGCTTTTTAAATGCTGAGTTTGGTGGCGCGTATTTATTAGGCTGGGAATCAAAAAATGGTAAAGATGCCAAAGGATTTAACTGGTATGCTGGTGTTAATTATGGTAAGTTTATTAATAAAAAAACTGGTTTTAGTGTAGGTTCACAATTTTATAATGTGGGTAACATAAAACAATCTTTTTACGAGAGCTCAAAATCGGTTTATGGTTTAGGTTCAACTTCTTCAAATACTATCATTACAACCCAAGCGCTTTTCTATTTCTCAGTCCCTATTAAATTTTATTATGCGGTAAATTCTACTCATCAAATTGGTGCATCTGTTAATCCAAGCTTTTTATTCAGTTCTAAAAATGTAGTTGAAAATTATCGTTTAACAGATGGTATCAAATCAAACGAAATTACAAGTAATACTTCGGGAATTTATGAAGGGGTTCGTTTAAACAATATTTTGGTTTCAGCATTTTACAGGGCTAAACTAAACAAACGCACGTATTTAAATACGGAGGTTTTATATGGTGTAAGAGATGTATTTAAAAACACAGTCACTAACGATTATTCTCAAAAGCCAGTTGGTTTTAGATTAGGCATTCAATATACCCTGTTTGAAAAATAAAACTTTACAACTGGTAAGAAAATATAAATATGAAAATACATGTACTTTTAGTGTTGTTTTTTGCACTTATCTTTAATTCCTGCAAGAAAAAACCATTACCTCCGGATGAAAAAGAACCGGCTTCGGTTTTTTATTTTAAAGGCGATATTGGAGGCTCAATTGTTAGTATGGATGCCGGCCTTAACTCATATTATATGAGCTCATCTTATTTTCAAGATTCAAATAGCGTTTATGTATTTAAAAGCGAATTAAAACAAAAAGAATGTAAGGACAATTGCGGATACGGAATATCCGTTTTAATTAATGATTACAAGGCTTCTCCTTCCTACAATATGTATATTGATAGTACTTTGATACTTTCAAATTATCAATACAATGATGGCAGTATTATGCCTTTATTTTATAAAGGAAATTTTACACCCCGCCAAACAGCTCAAAATGTAACCAATAATTGGACTTTTAGTGATGGTAACACTTATAATACAATAAATTGCGTAAGATCTTTTAAAGCTAATACCAGTTACACTGCCTCATTATTAGTAACAAGTTCAGACTTTGGCTCAATAAGTCACGAAAATGTTTATAAAATTGGAAATCCGGTACAAGCAAACATTAATGCGATCAGGATCAGTCCTATTAATATTTTTAATTATCAGTTTTCTTTAACAGGTTTAACAGGCATTCCTCCATTTACCTATTTATGGGACTTTGGCGATGGTTTTACCTCTACACAACCCTCGCCGTCACATGAGTTTTTAGTTTCAGACCTGTATAGGGTAAAATTAACTGTGGTGGATGCTAATAATGATACTTGTGAGTCATATTACCAAATACCGGCTTTTAATGGCACTATTGGTGAGGCTAATTTCAATGCTTTTTTTACCCCAATTCAAAATCCAAAAGCACTTTCAGCTATTACTATATTAATTAACGACCCACAGGGCAAGGTTTATTCATCTAAACTTGTGAATCAAACAGCCAATGATAATTTTGAGATAGTTTCTATCGAAAATTATAAGGCGCAGGATAGTAACCAATTATTTAAAAAGATTAAAATTAAATTTAATTGTACAGTGGTTAACGGTTCTAATTCTATTGCTATTAAAGGCGGCGAGGCCGTTATTGCGGTTGCTTATAAAAATTAAAGGTTTTACCCAACCTTTGGGTATTTACCAACGTATTAACTATTGGGTAAACAGTTTTTACCGTTTTTTGTTACGTTTTGTTCTAGGTTAAGTTCTGTGTTAAGTTCTGTGTTTTAAGTGTAAAATCCCTTCTATTTGTGTTTAGAAGGGATTTTTTTTGTATTTAACTTTGGTTATATTTGTTTTCAATGAAAATAATAAAAAGTTTGTCCCCCTTTATTTTACTTTTAATTATTGGCGCTATTTCATTTCGCTTCTTATTTTTCATTTCTTACATTAAAGGGCAAAAATCTGATTTTAGAAAACAAATACTTTCTGAAAACACAAAAGATCTTAAGCTAGTTAAATTTTCAAATGACGATGTATTTAAAAATAAGAATGGTTTCGAATGGAAAGAGCATAACAAAGAATTAGTTATAAATGGAATTTACCACGAAGTAATTTCTATAAAAAAATATAAAGATCATACTATTGTTTCTATTATTGAAGATAAAGCAGAAAACACACTCTTTAAAAAGTTCTTTTGTATGAATAAAGGTATTCATAAGGATTTTTCAGACCTTATAAAACTACTTTTAAATTTTACGTGTATTCAAAATATTCCTGTAATAAATTTTGTGCAAAAACAAGAAATAGTTCAATTTAACTTAAGTTTTTTTCAATTCACCGATTCTCAATTCTATCTTAAAAAGATAAAACCTCCACAAGCTTAAAAATTTAAATCTCCATTAAATTTCTCGATCAAATCGAGTCGTTAGTTTATTATTATTTAAATTTTTTAAAAGATTTTCATAAATGAAAAAATTTTTACTATTGCCATTGGCATGGCTATCCCATGCTGCCTTTGCACAAACTATTACCATACGAGATATTTCAACCCGCGAACCCCTCGCTAATACTATTATAAAAGATAAAAACAATTTAACAGTTACAACAGATTTAAAAGGTAAAGCCAACTTATCCGGTTTGGATAAGGCAGATTCGCTTTGGATCTACAACCCGGGATATTTATCTAAAAAAATATCGGCTCCCTCAACAGATATTGAAATAGGATTAACCACCAAATTATTTCAACTCGATGAGATAATTTTTTCTGCTAATAGAATAAAAGAAAAAAAGAGTGATGTTCCCTATCAAATGGAAGTCATTAAACAAAAAGATATAGAGTTCGGTAATCAGCCAACAACCGGAGATGTATTACAAAATACAGGTGCAGTTTTCTTACAAAAAAGTCAAGCCGGTGGTGGAAGTATTAGTATGAGAGGTTTTGAAGCCAATAAAGTTTTAATGGTTATTGATGGCGTTCGCATGAACAATGCAATTTATCGCGGCGGACATTTACAAGATGTTATGACCATCGATCCAAATATGTTAGATAGAGCTGAGGTTGTTTTTGGACCTTCTAGCACCATGTATGGTAGCGATGCTTTAGGAGGCGTAATGAATTTTTATACTAAAAATGCCGAGTTCAGTACTGATGATAAAGTGCTGATCAAAGGAAATACATTCTTTCGTTATGGCTCTGCAGCTCAAGAGCAAACAGGGCATTTCGATTTTAATTTAGGTTGGAAAAATTTTGCATCCATGACAAATATTACTTCGTCTAGTTTTGATGATCTTATGAGCGGTTCAACTAAATTAAATGGTTATACAAACAAATGGGACAGAGATTTTTACGTGAAACGATTTGGTGATAGAGATAGTATGGTTAAAAACGGTAATAATAATCTGCAAATAGGTAGTGGCTATAAACAAACAGATATAATGCAGCGTTTTAATATCAAAACAGGAGAACATCTAATTCATAATTTAAATTTTCAATTAAGTTTAGCCCCCGAATTACCCCGGTATGATAGATTGGCGGGCGATTATTCCGGCGGAAAATTAAGATTTTCCGAAAATGGCTACAAGCAAAATCGTTTATTAGCTGCTTATACTTTAAATTATGATGGAAAAACTGCGGTGACTGATAACATTAAAGTAATTCTTGCTTACCAAAAAATTGAGCAAGATCGCATCACCCGCAGATTTCAAAATGTAAACCGTAGAACACAAATGGAAGATGTTTCTGTTCTGTCTGCCAATATAGATGTTTTCAAAAAAATTAAAGAGAAACATGAATTGCGTTATGGTGTTGAAGTAACTTCAAATAATGTTATATCAACCGCCACTTTTTTAGATATAAATAAAGATAGTTTATACAAAGCATTAGGCGAAACCCGTTATGCAGATGGTGGTAACAGTATGCAAACAGTTGGCGCCTATGTTTCTCATTCTTGGGAAGTAAACGATAATTTTGTAATAACAGACGGATTGCGTTTTACTTTTAACAGTCTTAAATCAACCTTTAACGATACAACTGTTTTTAAATTCCCTTTTAAAACTGCCGAACAAACCAATCAAGCGCTTACGGGTTCGTTAGGGTTTGTTTGGAAAGAAATTGATAACTATAAAGTTTCTTTTTTGATGAACACCGGTTTTAGAACACCAAACATTGATGATATGAGCAAGGTTTTTGAAAGTGGTGGTGGAGTTTTAATTGTTCCTAATGCCGATATTAAACCTGAATATGCTACCAATGTTGAATTTGGAATTAGTAAGATCTTTGATAAACGATATAAATTTGATTTCACAGGTTTTTATACCTATTTAGAAAATGCATTAGTTTTAGCCAACTACAAGTACAATGGTAACGACAGTGTTTTATACAATGGTATAAAAACAAAAACGCAAGCTCTGCAAAATTCAGATCGCGCTTATGTTTATGGATTTTCAACTGGCATTCAATTTGATTTTAATGATAATTTATCGTTTAAAAGTGTTATCAATTATACTTATGGTAGATATATTGATTCAAAAATGGATACAGTTGTTCCTTTAGATCATATTGCTCCGGTATTTGGTCAAACAAGTGTTTTGTATAAAGCCAAAAGTTTTGATGGAGAATTTTTTATTCGTTACAACGGTAAAAAAGCTTTATCAGATTATAGTCCAAGTGGTGAGGATAATTTGCCTTACGCAACAGTTAATGGTATGCCGGCTTGGTTTACCTTAAATTTACGATTAGGTTATAATCTAACTAAGAACTTTAGATTAAATGCTTCCTGCGAAAATATTACAGATAACCGTTATAGGGCGTTTGCTAGTGGAATAAATGCACCGGGCAGAAATTTTATAGTTAGTTTGCGTTATAAATTCTAAGAGGATTATTTAATGTAACTTTAAAAGGCGAAGGTGCATCCTTCGCCTTTTTTCTTTAATACATTTTATTGGTAATTTTATATTTTATTGAACATGAAAAGCGTAAAACAAAATTTGATCGAGGCAGAAGAAAAAGCACTGATACTGTTTGAAGAAATTCAAAAGCGTGAATTAATTTGTGTTGGCAAATCTGAGCACACATTAAATAAAGAAATTTTTGACCTTGCTTTTGAAATTTTTGGTATAAAAAAATTCTGGCACAAGCGCATTGTAAGAGCCGGAAAGAATACATTATGTCCCTACAAAGAAAACCCACCTGATCTGACTTTACAAGAAGACGATATTTTGTTTTTTGATTTTGGTCCCGTTTTTGAAAATTGGGAAGCAGACATTGGTAAAACCTATGTGATAGGTAACAATGCCGATAAGTTAAAACTACAAAAAGATGTTGAGTTGGCTTGGCAAGAAGGCAAAGACTTTTATTTACAAAATAAAAACTCACTTACCGGAGCTGATTTTTATAATTATACAAAAGAATTAGCGCGTAAATACGGTTGGGATTATGGTAATGTTCATTGCGGACATTTGATCGGTAATTTTCCCCACGAAATATTAATTGGCGAAGAGCTCATTAATTACATTCATCCCGAAAATACTACTTTAATGTCCGCCAAAGATAAAAACGGCAACGAGCGTTTTTGGATCTATGAAATTCATTTTGTAAATGTAGAAAAAGAAATTGGTGGTTTTTTTGAGCAATTTTTAAATTAGGATATATGAAACTCTTCGTAATATTTTTTTTGTTTGTATCAACCTTGCTTGTTGTTGAGAATAATAACGCTGTTTTATTTTCCAAAAAAAAATAATTAGTTGCGACAGCGTTCCGGCGCTAAATAAAAATATAGTTGCCTTTGTGAAAACAAAAATTGGTAAAAAGGTTGGTAAAGGCGAATGCTGGGACCTTGCCGCAGAAGCATTAAATGCAGTGAGCGCTAAATGGGATGGCAATTATGGTTTTGGTAAAGAAGTAAATTATAAAAAAGATTGTATTTACTCCGGCGATATTATACAATTTGAAGGAGTAACATTAAAATACGAAATTGATAAAAAAAAATTTATCGAAAAAATGGCTCATCATACTGCCATCATTTACGAAGTAAAAGGCAGAGAAGAGTTTGTGATAGCTGATCAAAATACAGGACGTTCCGGCAAGAAGGTGGGTGTTGGGCCACTTGATCTAAAAACAATTACAAAAGGAAAGTTTAAAATTTTCAGGCCAATTAATTAATTTATTTGCCACTAATTGCACGAATTTCACAAATTAAATTTCTATGCCATTTATTTGGTGTATTTTATATTGTTTAGTGCGATATGATCACCAAGAACAATTATTTCACTAATCAAAAATAGTTTAAAATTAGCTTAGTGTAATCCGTGTAATTCGTGGCTTTTTTTTTCTTCATTAAAAAAATTAAACCAAAGAGGAGTTGAATATAGAATTTATTTTAGAGCCACTAATTACACGAATTTCACAAATTAAAAAATAAAATTTTTATGCCTTTAATTTGGTGTAATTTATATTGTTCACCGCGATATGATCGCTAAGAACAATTATTTCACTAAAAGAAAATAGTTTAAAATAATTTAGTTTAGTGTAATTTGTGTAATTCGTGGCTTTTTTATGTATGCGGGTTATAAAATAAAATGGTATCGAGTTTAATTGTTATCGTCCAGCAAAAGCAATTCAAATAATTTTTCTTTTTCAATTTCTCTTACTTCTCCGGGTTGCATATCACCTAATTCTAAGTTTTCTATTTTTGTTCGTATCAATCTTTTACAATCGTGCCAAACACCGCCACACATTTTTCTTATCTGACGATTTTTTCCCTCTGTTAAAACAAATTCTAACCACGAATGCGGTAAGCTTTCTCTGAAAGCATGTTCTCTATCCGGCAGATTTTTTGGTTTTTCAATTACATTAACTTCACATGGTTGTGTTCTATAAGCGCCTTTGCCTT
>JBEIEI010000045.1:0-15686 GCA_040382975.1 Flavobacteriales bacterium | reverse complement strand
GGCGACTTCCCGCTTGTAATGTTGGTAATGCAGGTAAAGTCAGATCAACGCCTTGCTTTTCATTTGCGTCGGCCTCTGCATCAAATTTTTCTTTAAGATGATTTATTTTTTCTTGAGCCTTTGTTTTTAGAAGATTAAGTTTTTGCCCTACTTCTTTTTTAAGATCAGAAGGTACATCCTTAAAATCATCAAATAAGGCAGTTACCTCGCCTTTTTTACTTAACCATTTAATGCGGTATTCTTCCACCTGCTCTTTGGTTTGTGCACCAAAAGATTCTACTTCCTCTAACAACTTGTGTATTTTTTCGAGCATATTCACTTAATTACTTGATAATCTGTACAAAAATAAACAAATTTAAAGATTATTAAAGATGCGCTTATTTTTGCTCATAGGATTTTTTGTTATAAATGCCCTAACTATTAGGGCTCAATTAATTAGTTTTTCTATACACGAAGGCGATACCATTAATATGGTTGATAAAGATAGTCTTAGGCAGGGCGTTTGGCGTGCCTTTTGGCCAAGTGGAAAACTAAGCAGCGAGGTGGTTTATCGAAACAATAAAAAGCAAGGCTTAGAGATCAGTTGGTACAACCATACCCAATGCGTTAAACAAGAAACTTATTATAATAACGGGCAATTAGACGGACCGGTAACTTTTTATTCAAAAAATTGCGCAAAAGAATTTATTGAAAATTATAAGAATGGTGTAAAAGAGGGACTCGAAATTACTTACCATACAAACGGGAGAATAAAAGCCGAAGGTTATTATAAAAAAGGAAATTTAGATGGTGTATACAAAGTGTACACAAAAACAGGAAAATTTGATTTTGAAAGTAGAACCACCACCGGACCGGTTGAGTTTGATACGGATGTTGCAGATACTGCAAATAACAGTGTTTATCAGGTTTTGAAGAGAAATCCTAAATGGAAAAAGAATATTATTGTAACCGATCTCACCTCAAGCATGTATCCATACGCCAAACAAATTAACACATGGTTGAAATTGTTTTTTTTGAAGGATACGGCACAACAGTATTTTGTTTTTTTTAATGATGGAGATAATAAGTGGGATGCTGATAAAAAAGTAGGCGTAACCGGTGGCATTTATATTTGCAAAGCAAAAACCTGTGAGGACCTTGTAAATACCATGAAATTAACCATCAAAAAAGGTGCCGGTGGCGATCCGCCCGAAAATGTGATCGAAGCAATTTTAACCGGATTAAAAAAAGTAAGAAAGCCTGATAATGTAATTTTAATTGCCGATAATTGGGCAAAGGTTAGAGATATTATGTTGTTGAGTAGAATAAAAGTGCCGGTAAGAGTAATATTATGTGGTGTTTATGATGGTATGGAAATTAATACGGATTATTTAAACATTGCATACAAAACAAAAGGATCCATTCACACAATAGAACAGGATATTACCGAATTGATCAATCAAACTTCGGGCAAAAAATTTAATATTAATGGCTTTGATTATATTATTAAGAACGGAAGTATTCGAGCGAATTAAGTTTTACTTAATAAAAAAATCCGCTCTAGGGCGGATTTTTTTATTCAAATAATTTGAAATAAAATTATTTAATTGAACACTCAGAAGTAACACTGATTCCAAGTAAATTTGTAGAAGAGTCGCCTTCGTTACATTTTGCTTCAGCGTCTGCTTTTTTCATTTTACCGGTTGAGCCAGAAGTTGTTGAGGTAACGTTTGTACCTGATGCATTTGAAGTAACTTTGCACTCACAAGTGTAATCTTTTTTGCAAGAAGCAAAAGTCATTGCTAAAGCAGCAACAGCTAATAATGTAATTTTTTTCATAGTTTTTTGTTTTAGATTAATTTGAAGTAAATATAAGTTATTTTGTAATTAATAACCAAATTTTTAGTTTTTCTTTTCTAATAATACTACATTTTCTACATGCGCTGTTTGTGGGAACATATCAACCGGCTGAACCTTAGTTATTGTATAATGGTTTTCCATTAACGCAAGGTCTCTTGCTTGTGTGCTTGGGTTACAGCTAACATACACTACTTTTTGAGGCAACACTTTTAAGATAACATTTATTACATCCTCGTGCATTCCGGCTCTTGGTGGATCAGTAATAATAACATCGGGTTTACCATAAGTTAATATAAATTTATCGTTTAAAACGTCTTTCATATCACCGGCAAAAAACTGTGTATTGTTAATGTTATTTGATCTGGAATTTTCTACAGCATCTTTAATGGCATCTTCTACATACTCAATACCAATAACTTGCTTTGCTTGTTTTGCAACAAAGTTGGCAATGGTACCGGTGCCCGTATAAAGGTCGTAAACCAATTCATTGCCTGTTAATCCGGCAAATTCTCGGGTTATTTTATATAAATTATAGGCTTGTGCAGAGTTTGTTTGATAAAAAGATTTCGCACTGATCTTAAATTTCAGACCTTCCATTTCTTCTAAAATATGATCGCGTCCGTAATAGGTTTTAATATCTAAACCAAAAAAAGTATCATTTCCTTTATCGTTGTGTGTGTATTGTAAGGATGTTATTTGAGGAAAAGTTTGCTTTAAAAAATCTAATAGTCCAAACAGTTCTTTTTCCTGCCATTCAAAAACCGAAACCACCACCATTATTTCGCCAATGCTTGTGGTTCTTATCAGTAAAGTTCTTAATAAACCTACTTTGTCTCTAATGCCAAAAAAAGAAAGGTTATTTTTTTGCGCATATTCTCTTACTGCGTTTCTTATAGAATTGCTTGGCTCCGGTTGTAAATAACAGTTATTAATATCTAATATTTTATCAAATAAACCGGCAATGTGATAGCCTAAACCATTTTTATTTTCAACTTCTTCTTTTGATGCAATTTGTTCGTTGGTTAACCATTTTTTATTCGAAAAACCAAACTCTAATTTGTTACGGTAATAGTAATCATCCGCATTAGCAAATATGGGTGTAATTTCGGGGAAGGTTAATTTTCCTATACGTGTAAAGGCATCGTAAACGTATTTTTGTTTAAATTCTAATTGACTTTTGTAAGATAGGTTTTGCCATTTACAACCTCCGCAAGTTCCAAAATGTTCGCACTTTGGCGTTATTCTTAGATCAGAAAATTTGATCACTTTATGAACTTTACCCTCGGCTAAATTATTTTTTTTGCGGTGCACCATTACATCCACAATATCGCCGGGCACAGCGCCCTCAATAAAAACTACTAAACCATCGTGTTTGGCTATCGCTTTACCTTCGGTGCTTATGTCAATTACCTCAAGGTTTTCGAGAACATAATTTTTCTTAATTTTTCCCATACTTAGGGCGTAAAAGTAATGATTTTCTTGCTAAAGTTCATTTAAAGCCGCCTTCATGCTTCAAGCCATTCTGCACAAATGTTTAAACTAAACAACAGTAAGCAAAAGTACTTTTAGGTATTTGTAAATTATAGCGTAATTTTGCAAAATGGCTCGTTACTTTTTAACGCTTTCTTATAATGGTGCTAACTTTAATGGCTGGCAAATACAAAACAATACGCCTAATACCGTACAGCAGATCTTAGAAGAGAAGCTGTCTATGTTGTTAAAAGAAAAAATTGAGTTTGTTGGTTGTGGAAGAACGGATACCGGCGTTAACGCAAAAAATTACGTAGCCCATTTTGAATGTACATGTAAAGATCTGATCGAGAATAAAGAGCATTGGATCTATAAATTTAATACATTATTACCTGCACAAATTTCAGTTCAAAACATTCAGCCAGTTACGCTTGGTGCACATGCCAGGTACGATGCTTTTTCTAGAACATATTATTATTTCATCCATCAAGCCAAAAATCCATTTATAGATAATTTTAGCTTGTATGTTTACGGAGATATTGATTTTGACTTGATGAATAAAGCCGCTGAGATCCTTTTAGAATATTCGGATTTTACCAGTTTTAGTAAATTGCACACTCAAAATAAAACCAATACCTGCACTATTACAAAAGCAGTATGGCTTAAATCAAATGTTGGTCAATGGCGTTTTACAATTTCTGCCAATCGTTTTTTACGCGGCATGGTGAGAGCAATTGTTGGCACCTTATTATTGGTGGGAAAAGGAAAAATTTCTTTAAATGATTTTAGAAAAATAATTGAGGCCAAAGATCGGAAATTTGCAGGAAGCAATGTAGCAGCTCACGCTTTATTTTTAGTAGGCATAAAATATCCAAAAGAAATTTTCATTGAGTAGTGATCAAAAAAATAAAGGTTTAAATCTTGGGCTTATAAAAAGAATTTTAAGCTACACACAACCCTATAAAAAACTTTTTTACGGAGCTGTTTTCTTTACACTTATGCTGGCGGGTTTGGCAATTGTTAGACCACTATTAATAAGTAAAGCGCTTAACGACTATGTAACCAATGCAAAAGACCTACACGGATTAAATACTGTTTGTTTGATGATCCTTGCTTTATTATTTATTGAAGCCTTTATGCAAATTTTAAATTTACGGATCACTAATTTGCTTGGTCAGAATATAGTAAAAGACCTTCGTAATCAGGTTTACAAACATATCATTCATTTAAAAAACACCTATTTTGATACTACACCTGTTGGAACCCTTGTTACCCGCGCCATTTCTGATATAGAAAGTTTAAGCGATGTGTTTGCCCAAGGTTTTATTGTTATAGCAGGTGATATAGTGATGTTGTTAATTTTTGTAAGCGTCATGTTTGCAAAAAACTGGGTGCTAACTTTATTAGCGCTTAGCACTATTCCCTTATTGTTTGTTGCAACAGCATTGTTTAAACGCGGAGTTAAAAAAACATTTACTCTGGTTAGGAATGCAGTAGCAGCTTTAAATACCTTTACCCAGGAGCATATAACGGGCATGAGATTGGTGCAACTCTTTAATCGCGAAGAGCAGGAGTTTGAAAAGTTTAAAGAAATAAATCACCAACATCGTGTGGCAAACATTAAAGCCATTTTTTTTTACTCTGTGTTTTTTCCAATAGTTGAGATCTTATCTTCGGTTTCGGTTGCTTTAATTATCTGGTTTGTTGGCATAAACGGCAATGCGTATAATGTTGGCTTAGGCGATATTACATTTTTTATTATGATGGTAAACATGTTGTTTAGACCAATTCGCATGTTGGCAGATCGCCTAAACACCTTGCAAATGGGGGTTGTTTCGGCCGAACGTGTTTTTAAAGTTTTGGATACCAACGAACAGATCAACAACTCGGGAGTTGTAAAATTTAACGGCGTAAAGCAGAACATCTCTTTTAAAAATGTTTGGTTCGCTTATTCAAATGAACACTATGTTTTAAAGGATATTTCCTTCACAATTAATGCCGGGCAAACCGTTGCTTTGGTAGGTGCTACCGGCGCAGGAAAATCTACTATTATTAATTTACTGAGTCGCTTTTATGAATTTAGTAAAGGCGAAATAGCAATTGATGGAATAGATATTCGAAAATTAGATCTAACCACCTTACGTAAAAACACAGGCGTTGTTTTACAAGATGTATTTATGTTTAACGATACGCTTTTTAATAACATTACGCTTAACAATCCTGACATAAAATTTGAGGATGTTGTTTCGGCAACCAAACAAATTGGTTTGTATGATTATATTTTATCCTTACCGGATGGTTTTAATTATCAGGTAACTGAACGTGGGCAAGGCCTTTCGGCCGGGCAACGACAATTGATCGCTTTTATTCGCGCCTTCGTTTATCAACCAAGTATTTTTATTTTAGATGAAGCTACCGCAACCATTGATACTCAAACAGAACAATTGATCCAAAAGGCAGCTGAAAAAATTTCTCAGGGACGAACCTCCATTATTATCGCTCACAGATTATCTACCATAAAACACGTTGACAAAATTTTTGTGTTCGATCAGGGAAAAATTATTGAAGAAGGATCTATTCAGGAATTATTAAATACCGATTCAAAATTTAAAAAATTATACGAACTAAATACTAAAATAGAAGCATAGCATGCCAACAAAACAAGAAAAATTTGCAGAGTTTGAATCGTTTGAAAATTGTACAACCCTTTTTTGGGAAAACCTTAGTAAAGGCTTTCCGTTAAAAGGAAATTGGCATAAAGAACGTTTTAAAAATACTAACCCAATTGTTTTAGAATTAGGGTGCGGTAAAGGCGAATACACTATTGGACTTGCACAAAACAATCCAAATAAAAATTACATTGGTGTTGATATAAAAGGAAACAGAATTTGGACAGGTGCAAAACAAGCCATAGAAAATAATTTAATTAATGTTGCTTTTGTGAGAACTAAAATTGATTTTATTGATCATTGTTTTGCCGAGAATGAAGTAGATGAGATCTGGATAACTTTTCCCGATCCGCAACCACAAAAGCCCAGAGCAAAACAACGTTTAACACATAAATTGTTTTTAGATCGTTATAAAAAATTCTTAAAAAAAGATGGCGTTGTTCATTTAAAAACAGACAGCACCAGCCTGTATGAATTTACCTTAGAAGAGATCGCCGAAAATAAATTGCCAATTAGTTGGCACACCAATAATTTATATCAAAATTGTCCGGCAGACAGACAAGAGCTTATAAATATCAAAACTTATTACGAAGCATTATTTACATCTCGAGGCGAAGACATAAAATACATTTGTTTTAAGCTGAATAATTAATCAGTCGACTCTCAAAAGTTTAATGTGGCAATAAATCTTGAATGTACCTGAGTTTTTCTAGGTATGTTTATTTTGATTTTTTGCAGAGATAGTTGCTGTCTAAACTCTGCGTTTAGTATAATCGGCGCACAGAATAGAGTTTAGACAGACAGCGGTTTTATTTTGGCTGCCTCTTCATCGCCAAAATAAAAATCTCCTACAAAAAGTCAAAAGCGTTTTGGTTACTTTTGCGCGCCAAAAGTGACAAAAATAATGGCCGTAATTACTTCGTTGTTTAACGGGTTTTTATAGGTATAATGAGCTTTTGTAGGCGCTATATTTCACGTCGGCTAATTTTCTTTTAAATTATAAAAATAAAGCGTAAATTAATCCCTTCGTAAAGCAATAGTATGGAAAAGCAGCCCTTATTGGAAGTAAAAAATTTGGTAACCCAGTTTAAAACTGACGATGAATTTATTAAGGCGGTTAATGATATTTCTTTTACCCTGCATAAAGGCGAAACCATTGGTATTGTTGGAGAAAGTGGTTCGGGTAAATCAGTTACCTCGCTTTCTATCATGCAGCTTATTCCAAATCCTCCCGGAAAAATTACCGGAGGCGAAATAATTTATCATACAAAAGACAATAAAACAGTCGATCTTGTTAAAACCAAGAAGGACGAAATGCGCCACTATCGTGGAAATGAGATCGCCATGATCTTTCAAGAGCCAATGACTTCCCTAAATCCGGTGATCACCTGTGGTGATCAGGTAATGGAAGTTATTTTACTTCATCAAAAAGTAACTAAACGAGAGGCGCGCGAAAAAACCATTAAATTATTTGAAGAGGTTCAATTGCCAAATCCTGAATTGATGTTGGATAGATATCCTCATCAGATATCAGGAGGGCAAAAACAAAGGGTGATGATAGCCATGGCAATGAGCTGTAACCCTAACATATTAATTGCCGATGAGCCAACAACAGCCCTAGACGTAACAGTACAAAAAACAATACTGGAGTTAATGAAAAAACTTCAGCAAGAGCATAACATGGGTATTTTATTTATTACCCATGATCTTGGTGTAATTGCTGAGTTAGCAGACACCGTTGTGGTAATGTATAAAGGAAAAGTTGTGGAGCAAGGTCCTGTATTGGATATTTTCTCTGACCCTAAACATCCTTACACAAAAAGTTTACTAGCTTGTCGTCCACCGTTAGATAAACGTTTAAAGCGTTTGCCGGTGGTGAGTGATTTTATGGTGCGTAATGAAAACGGCGACATTGTTGAGTTAGATAAAAAAGTAAGCGATGCCGTTAACAGTGTTATTATTAGTAGCGAAGAACGTAAAAAAAATCATGTTGAATTATATCAACGCGATAAAATATTAGAATTAAAAAATGTAAAAACATGGTTCCCTTTAGAGAAAACTTTGTTTGGAAAAGTATTGAGTTATACAAAAGCGGTAGATGATGTTTCGTTTGATGTGTATGAAGGCGAAACGCTTGGATTGGTTGGAGAGAGTGGTTGCGGTAAAACAACATTAGGTCGCACGATCTTAAAATTAACAGAGGCCATTGATGGTCAGATATTTTATAAGCGACAAGAATTGTTGCGGATGAAAGAAGTTGATTTTAGAGCGCATAGAAAAGATATGCAAATTATCTTTCAGGACCCTTATTCATCCTTAAACCCACGTATCACTGTTGGCGATGCTATTATGGAGCCAATGAAAATTCATAATATTTTTCCTACCAGCAAACAGCGCAGAGATAAAGTGCATGAGCTGTTAAAAAAAGTTGGACTAGATGAAAAGTATTTTCACCGTTACCCGCATGAATTTAGTGGTGGGCAAAGACAACGTATTTGTATTGCCCGTGCTTTAGGATTAAGCCCTAAATTTATTATTTGCGATGAAAGTGTAAGTGCGCTAGACGTTAGTGTGCAGGCACAGGTTTTAAATTTATTAAACGAGTTAAAAGAAGAATTTAAATTCACCTATATTTTTATCAGCCACGATTTGAGCGTAGTTAAATTTATGAGCGATAGAATGGTGGTAATGCAAAAAGGTAAGGTAGAGGAGATGGGCGATCCGGATGAGATCTACATTAATCCAAAAAGCGAATACACCCGTAAATTAATTGATTCTATTCCTAAAGGAAATATAGAAAACATTAAAGCATCTATCGCACAAAAAGCAAACAACCAACCTTTTTCTGGTTGGATGAGTAACATTGCCGCTAAAGAATAACCATGTGGGATTTTTTAAAACAATTAACCGACCCCAATAGCATTATAGAATATGGGGGTTTGTGGTTATTGTTATTTGTGGTCTTTGCCGAAACAGGTTTATTGGTTGGGTTTTTTTTACCCGGAGATAATTTAATTTTATTAGCAGGCATTTTGTGCAAGGCCAAACCGGACTTGATGCATGTAAATTATTTTGTTTTGGTTCTTTTAATGTCTGCAGCTGCTATTATAGGCAATATTACCGGCTATTGGTTTGGGCGAACCGCCGGCGAAAAATTGTATTCAAAAAAAGACAGTTTATTTTTTAAGAAACGCCATATAGAAGTTACCAAAACCTATTACAATAAATATGGTGGCAATGTAACTTTAATAATTGCACGTTTTTTACCGGTTATTAGAACCTTTGCGCCAATATTGGCCGGCGCAATAAAAGTAGATTTTTTTAAATTTATGATCTTTAATATTATTGGCGCATTGGCATGGATAGTAAGTTTAAGTGCCATAGGTTATTTTTTAGTACAGCTGTTCCCAAAAATAACCGATCACATGGGGTATATTTTTATAGCACTTATCATTCTAACCGCCCTACCAATTTTAAAAATAATTTTTAAAAGGAAAACTGAAGAAGAAGTTTAATTAGTATAAAGGCGCTTTGGCTTTAAAATTTTATGATATTTAGATTAGCTAGGCAAATAGCAAAAAGTATAAACGAGTAAAATTTGTTGTATTGCGCTTAGCGAGAATTTATGCGTAAGCTGTATGAGAGATACCATAAATATATCCCTTATGACAATTGCTCTTGTATTTATAATAAATATTGGACATAGTCAGACAGCTCCTAATGACATCATTAACCAAAGAAATACTGCGGAGAAGAAGGTTGGACTTTGGGTTCAGTATTTAGACTCACTCATAAAGCCGACCACTTTAAATAAAGCTAAGTTCTTTCGGTATGTTACATACAATGACGATGAAATTAGAAAGAGTTTTATTAGTGGATTCTCTAAAAAATATGTTTTAACTTATTATGACAATAGGCCTTCGAACAAAAACAATTTGCCTTTAAATAGGGCATACACATTCGAGAAAAAATTTAAAACCATTAGTGGCAAAAAAAGAATTGAAAAAACAGAGGAAACTTATAACAATAGACATCCTATTATTTTTAAACAATATTTTGACGGATAATTATTTGAATTAGTTGACTTTACAAAATTGTACAATAATATTCGAGGGACGTTTTATTTTGAATCTGGTATAAAACTTACGACAAGCGGCTATTATAGACATGGAAATAAAGGTTGGAGTTTTTATAGCCAACAATGATTAACATAAACAGCCGCTAACAGCAAGCCATGGCGAAATTCTGGCGGAAATGTGAAAAACCCGAAACCGTTATTTCCATGCTATTTGGAAATGGTCATTCTATATAATAAAAACAAATTTTATTTAAGTTTAAAACCCGAGCGGTTTACCTTGATAATAGTCTAACACTTTTAATTTAAAAATGTAATCGTATTTTGCTTGTAGCAAATTGCTTTCTGCAGCAAACAAACGGTTTTTTGATGTGCTAAAATCAAATGCACTTATTACACCGGCGTCAAATTTTTGTTGAGCATATTTAAATGATTCACTTGCGGCATCTACACTTAATCTGGTGGCCATATATTTATTTAAGGCAGCTTTTGCACTTACGTATGCTTGCGAAATGGTTTTATATAAATTTTGTTTTGCAAGGTCTTGTGTAAAGCGTGCATTAAGCGTATTCAACTTTGCGTTTTTAATGGCGGTGTGTGTTTGTAAACCATTAAACAAGGGTATATTAATTGTAAAGCCAATGCTTTTATTGATGTTATTATTAAATTGATCTTCGAAAGATGTTTTGCGAGTAATTAATTGGGTAACGGGTGTAAAAACACTATCCCCTTTATTAGTAATGCCACTTACCTGGAAGCCGTTATAAGTAACACCTAAAATATCTTTTGCTAAACCCGATGTTCCGGTTCCCATACTGGCATTAAAACTTAGGGTGGGGCTAATTCTTCCTTTACTGGCCGCTAAAGATCTTTCGGAGCTTAAAATAGAATACTCGCCGCTTTTAATGTTGGGTTGATTTTTTACACTTGTTTCGTAAATGTATTGTATGTTGTTGTTTAATAACTGACCATCTTCAACACTTAAATTAGGTCGTACAATGGTGAAGTTGGTTACCGAATCTAAATTCAATAATTGTTTTAAATTCAATAGCGAAATAGATAAATTATTTTCGGCAGTAGTTACGTTTACTTGTTCGTTGGCCAATTGCGCTTTAACATCGTACTCTATACTTTTGGCAATAGTGCCGGCATTAACCAGTTTTTGAGTTCGCTCTAATTGCTCTTGCGTTACTTTAGTTTGGCTTTCAGATATTTTTAATAACTCTTCGGCAAAAATTAAAGCAATATACGCGTTGGCAACATTTAACGACAGATCGTTTTGCATTTGTTTCACATTTTCAACACTGCTTAAATAATTGTATTCATTTGCCTTTATGGTATTGTACTGACTTAGTCCACTCCATAAAACTAAATTGCTACTTACATAAAAGTTTTGCGATAATACCTGTGTGTTAGCAAACGTATTGGTAAACCGGTCAATAGTTTGACCAAAATTATAATTATGCTGCGCCCCCATGTTTAACGATGGCAAAATTGCTGCTTTACTTTGGGTAGTGTTGTTGCTAATTATTTCTGAGTTGAGTGAGGCTTGTTTTAAACTTATATTATGCTTTAATGCGTAGGCGATGCATTGCTGCAAGTCCCAACCGGTTTGAGATCTAAGCGCAAAGGAAGTTAAAACAGAAAAAATGATCAGTAAATTTTTCATGAAAATAATTTGAATATAAAATTAAATAATTTATTGTTGATTGAACCTTAAAATGCCAAAATTCACACTAACGGTAAATTTAAGGGGGTATAGGAAAAAATCAATTAGATTATTGCACGTTTTTTTTTGCGGCTCTGTTATATAGAGATAAAACAAAAATCAAAAACACAAGGCTAGTACTAACAATAGTAATTAAACTAAGAGTAGGCTGATTAAAATAATAGGTTAATAAAGAAGCGCCAATGGTAATAATACTGAACGAATAAATGATCAGTACGGTTTTTACATGGCTAAAACCACAATCTATTAATTTATGATGTAAGTGATTTCTATCGGCATTGAAAGGTGATTGACCTTTAAGTGCGCGAGTAATGAATACACGTAAAGTATCCAGTAAAGGATAAATTAAAGCTGCAATTGCAAACACGGGTTTTGAAACATTAACCCAAAATGAATCTAATTTTTGTATAGGGAACTCGATCATTTTTATGGCAAGAATACAAACAAAAACACCTATTACCAGAGAGCCTGAATCGCCCATAAAAATTTTGGCGGGTTGAAAATTAAAAATTAAAAAACCTAATAAGGAGCCTCCCAACGCAAAGGATAATGCAGCATACGGAAAATCGTTGGCGTAAATGAACCAAACGCCAAAGGCTGTAGAAGTTATTAAACCCACGCCGGCAGCCAAACCGTCTATCCCGTCAATTAAATTTATAGAGTTAACAACAACAACATAGGTAAAAATAGAAATAAAAACACTGCCCCAATATGGAATATCGTATACTCCAAAAATGCCATGCAGACTGGCGATACGAATGTTTCCCATCAAAACCAAGATAAGCGCAACAACAATATGGGCAAATAATTTTTTTACAGGAGCAGTTCCAATAATATCATCTTTAACGCCAACAAAAAATAAAATAAGGCTGGTGGCAACAATTAATTTAAATTCGGTTATTGATTCATAAATGTTTTCGTTATACCGCATATCATCAATATTATACCACAACGAATAGGCAAACAATGTACCAGCATAAATTATAATGCCACCAATAGTTGGCACCGATCCTTTGTGAATTTTGCGATCTTCGGAGGGCACATCAATTAAGCGCTTTAACACCGCCACTTTAATAAGCGCCGGAGTTGAATAAAGCACAACAATAAATGCTGTTAAAAAAACTAGAATAAGTACCGTCATTTAAAAATCGTAATATAAATTATATATGCTGGTTCTAATACCTAAATATATAAAATTAGTTTGGTTGTTTAAGTTAGTAAAGTTATTAAAATTTTGCGCCCTGTAGGTAATTCCTAAATTGACATTAAAATTATAGGCAGGATTGATCAAATAGCCAATTTTAGCATTAATAAGTTGATTGGTGTAATAATAATCGCCGTTTTTAAGTAAATTTTGGTAATTGTATTTAATATTCGCAAACAAACGTTTCCATTTATAGTCAGCCATTGCAATGAATTCTTTTCCCGATCCCGGAGTGAAAGCTAATGTTTGATTGTAATTTGAATACGATTGATTTGTGGTTGTGCCTAAGGGGCTATTAAAACTATTTTCGTTCACATCATTATATTCAACCTGCACAAATAAATTTTTTATTCCAAACACATCAAAATAATTTGCGCCAACTTGATAGCCAATTGCATCTCCGTTTTGATTACTGTTGCTTAGGTCATCGGCCATAAACTGCCCATATAGGTTGAATTTATTGGTTATTTTTATTTTTAGATCTGTTCCAATTATAATATTGTTTTTGTTATTTAATTTATATTCGGGCAAATTCGAATAAATTATAGGATTAAAATATTGCCAGCTGATATCCTGTCTGTTGCGATCATCTGCGGCATGCCAGATCATTCCTTGAAAAAAACCGATGTTTAAAAACTTAGTAGCGTTAACACTTAGGTATTGAAACGAGGCCGCTTTTTTTTGGAATAACCGTTCTGAATTTGGCGTAGGTATTTTGGCAGCCGGTTCTAAATTCATTAATACAGAATAAATATTCGTATAACTCACTCTGCCTTTAAACCATTGCTGTGTAATACGCGCATACGGATAATTAAATGAATTATCGCTAAGAAGAAGAGAGCGGTAACCATTTCCTATTTTTTGTTTACCATGGCCAACTTGTATGTTTAAATTTTTTATTGGTTGCACCGAAATAAAGCCCGATGAAAAAGCGTAATCGTAACCCGTTGTTTTAAAGGTTTTCCAACGACCTTGTCCGGGTACAACCAGACTTGCTTTTGCCATGTTAGATATGTAATCAGTAAACGTTGATTGATTTTCGGCAAACATGGTTTCAAAATAAAATTTGTTGCCAATGTAGCCGCTACCAATTAAACCACGCGTGTTTGTATTAAATCTGCGGTTAAGGGTATCGCTAAGGTCTCTTCCTTCTTCAAAATTTAAAATGGGATCTAAACGTAGCTTAAAATTTTCATTCGAAGGTTCAACCCTAACCACGTGCTTAAAAAACATAGCATCTAGCGCAGGATCATCAACGATGTATTTAAAAATACGATGCGTGTCAGGAACGTGAACATATTTTTGATCAAAAAAATGAATGTAAGGCTTTATGCCCGAATGAATGGAAGAATCTTTTTTAGCCAAAGCCTTTTCGGTTAAAAGAGAAAAATTATAATCGTTAGGTAAATTGTAGAATTGTGAACTTCCTTTTAAAAATGCAAGTAGCAGAATTGCCAGAATCAAGAAATGTTGAAATTTATATGAGGGTATTGCTCTTGGCATTTTGTCTTGATTCTTGGATCCCTTTAGTCGTGTATCTTTTGTTTTTTGTATTTAACTGAATTACCAAACCTTCACATTTTCTTTTTTCTTAAAATCGTCGTAAACCTGTTTTATTCCTTCTTCCAGATCGATGGTGTGTTTCCAGCCTTGTTGGTGTAAAAAACTTACGTCCATTAATTTTCGCGGTGTTCCGTCGGGCTTAGTAAGATCGTGTTTAATTTCGCCGGTATAACCAACAATTTTTTGGATCAATAATGCAAGGTCTTTAATTGAAAGATCTGCGCCTGTTCCAATATTAACATGTTGCGAGCCGTTATAGTTTTGCATTAAATAAACACAGGCGTCTGCCATATCATCTGCGTGTAAAAACTCACGCATTGGCGAGCCTGTGCCCCACATTTCTACAAATGGTAAATTGTTTTGCTTGGCTTCGTGAAACTTTCTGATCAATGCCGGTAAAACATGGGAGTTATTTAAATTGTAATTATCGTTTGGTCCATAAAGATTAGTTGGCATAACCGAAATGAAATTACAATCATATTGCCTTCTGTAGCTCTCGCATAATTTAATTCCTGTAATTTTTGCGATTGCATAGGGTTCGTTGGTGTCTTCTAAATAGCCGCTTAATAAATATTCTTCTTTTAAAGGCTGCGGTGCTAATTTGGGGTAGATACAAGAAGAGCCTAAAAAAAGAAGTTTACTAACTTTATTTAAATAGGAAGAATGAATGACATTGTTTTGGATCATTAAATTTTCATACAAAAAATCTGCTCGATAAATATTATTTGCTTGAATACCGCCAACTTTAGCTGCAGCTAAAAAAACATATTCAGGTTTTTCATTTTCAAAAAAATCGGCAACTTGTTTTTGATCACGCAGATCTAATTCTGCTGAGGTTCTTAAAACAAAATTTGAAAATCCTTTGTTTTGTAAATTCCTTAGTATTGCCGAACCCACCATTCCTCGATGTCCGGCGATGTATATTTTAGAATCTTTTTTCATTTTTAAGAAGCCTTAATTACTATAAAGTTATTCTTTGTAATTAAGTATTTTATGTCCGCCTTCTAATAAGTATTTATCGCGTTTAAATAATTCCACATCGGCCGCAACCATTTCTTTACACAACATTGCCACCGTGTAAGTTGGTGTCCATCCCATTTTTGTTTTTGCTTTTGTAGCATCTCCAACTAAAAGATC
>JBEIEI010000044.1:0-15705 GCA_040382975.1 Flavobacteriales bacterium | reverse complement strand
TAACTAAAGCCATCAAACATATCTTCGCGATCGCGATAGTTAAAGCGAATAAGATTTACTTCTTTATCAGAATTCATATAACCTTCTCTGCTATTGTTGTGGTGATAATCTGCAGCATCTCTTCCAAATTTGTATTCTTCCCATAAATACTCGCCATAGGTTGCAAAGCTTTCGTTTAGCGGCAAATTACTCCAGCTTTCGCAAGTAACTAAATCGCCAAACCATTGATGAAATAATTCATGAGCAATGATCGAATTTCCTTTCACGCCGTCAATGGTTTCTCGGGTTGTTTGGTAAACTGCAAAATCGCCATGTAATGTAGCGCTGGTGTTTTCCATAGCACCACTCACATAATCGCGAACAGCAATTTGAGCGTATTTAGGCCATGCATATGGCACCCCTAAGCGGGTAGAGTAAAACTCTATCATTTCTTTGGTATCGCCGAAAATTGCTTTTGCGTGCGGCTCGTATTCTTTTTCTACATAATAACTCACTTCTTTGCCGTTCCATGGCGCATCGGTTACTTTTTTAAATTCTCCAACCGCCATCATAGCTAAATAAGGAGAATGAGGTTGATCCATTTTCCAATGATCCGTTCTTGTACCGTCTGCATTCTTTTTTGTATCAACTAGTAAACCGTTAGAAAGGGTTGTGTATTTATCATCTACGGTCATAAAAATTTCTTGGGTCATTTTTTCGTTCGGACTATCAATAGTTGGAAACCAAGCGGAGTTGGACTGGGTTTCACCTTGCGTCCAAATTTGCGTCATTTTGTATTTGTTTTCGCCTGTTGGATTAATAAAGTATAACCCTTTGTCGCTGCTAATAGCGCTGCTTCCTCCAACTTTTAATTCATTTGGTTTAGAAACATAAACAATTTCAACTATATATTTCTCGTCTTTAGTAAATGTTTTTTCGAGGTTTATTTTTATAGAGTCATTTTCGTATTTGTAGTTTGCGGTTGTTATTTGAGTCACTGTTTCTTCAGTGTAATCAATCATTTTATTTCCTTCTTTTTTCTTTGATGGTGTAGATGTTATTAGATAAACATTCATGCTTTTAATATCCATCCCTCTTGCGTTTAGGAATAACTTATTGGTTGGATGGAAATAGGGTTTAATTTCAATTCGAGCCTTACCGTTCATTTTAGAGTTAGCCCAATCAAAGTTCACTTCTAATTTTGTATGAATAATATCATTGGTTTGCGGATTAGACTCTTGATAAATTTCTTTTTTTGGAACTTCATTTGCCACCACACTTACTGTGTCTAGCTGAAAAGCAGGCTCCGTATCAACTACTTTTGCAGTTGTTTTTTTTGTAGTATGGCAGGCCGAAATAACTATGGATGCAGCAAGTGCGCTAAATAAAATACGTTTTATCATTTTTAAATAATTTGGGTGCAAAATTGTAATTAATTTATTGAAAACCAAAATATTAAGTCCAATTTATGCTTAATGGATAATTTTAAGGATAAGCGCCAAATATTTATTGATTATGAAAGTAATTGGTATGCCCCAAAAGCCGATAAATAGGCTAGGGCAGACATAAACCCGAGCTGTGCCACTACCCAAGCCCAACTTTTAGTTTCGCGTTTAACAACCGCAATTGTACTCATACATTGTAATGCAAAGGCGTAAAACAGTAATAACGACCAGCAAACGGCAGGTGTATATTTTAAATTGCCAAACTCATCTTTTTCGGTGAGTAATTTTTGTTTTATCCCAATTTCACTTTCAGTATCGTTTGCCTGATAGATGGTTGCCATTGTTCCCACAAATACTTCGCGGGCAGCAAATGAAGTGATCAATGCAATTCCAATTTTCCAATCGTAACCTAAAGGTTTAATGGATGGTTCAATTAAATGACCAAATTTTCCGATATACGATTGCTCAAGTTTTTCTGTTTCTATTTTTTTTAATTCAACAGTGTTTACTTGCAAAGCCTCTGTTTTTGCTAAAGCCTCTTGTTTTATTTCTAATGCTTTAAATTCGTCGCTCGCCCCATGAGTACTTAAAAACCAAAGTACTACAGATATGGCTAGAATAATTTTTCCGGCTTCTTTCACAAAAACTTTTACTTTTGAGAAAACCATTAGTCCGATATTTTTTGCTTGCGGCCAGCGATACACAGGCAATTCCATCACAAAAAACGAATTCTCATTTGTTTTTAATATTTTTTTTAATACCCATGCTGTAATGAGCGTTACCAAAAAACCTAAAAAGTATAATAAGAACAATACGATACCTTTTGAATTAAATATCCCTAAGAATTGATCACTGGGAAATAAAACAGAGATCAATAAAGTGTAAACCGGTAAACGTGCTGAACAACTTATTAATGGCAAAATAAAAACAGTTATTAAGCGTTCTTTGGTGTTGCTGATCGCTCTGGTTGCCATAATTGCAGGAACAGCGCATGCAGTGCCACTAATTAACGGAATAACTGATTTGCCATTTAATCCAAAAGGCCGCATAACTTTATCCATTATAAAGCTTGCGCGAGCCATGTAACCAGAGTCTTCTAAAAAGCCAATGAACATAAATAAAAACGCAATTTGCGGGATGAACATCACAACACCACTAATACCTGTAATTAATCCGTTAACAATTAAATCGTTCAATTGACCTTCAGGTAATTTTGCGTGTACAAATTCACCAAAATTCATAAAGACTGTTTCTATCCATTCCATAGGTGCTTCTGAAATGAAGAAGATGAATTGAAACACAAAAAACAATACTAATAATAAGATGATATAGCCATATATTTTATGGGTAATAACGGCATCAATTTTTGAAGATATTTTTTTTGAGGATAACTGCTCGGGGCTTTTTACACTTTTTGCAATTAAATAATTAATAGTGTTAAATCGGTATATTTTATCTGCGTTCTCTAATTGGGTTGATGTTGCATTTTTATCTTCTGCAAGAGAAGAGCTAATGTATTTTTTGTAGTTGCCATGCTCTTTAATAAAGGCGGCAGTTAAGTCATAAAAAACAGCACTGCTTATTTTGGCGTTTAAAATGGCTTTTTTTAGTTCACTAAATCCTATTTGATGGCGAGAATCTAATGGAATAACCTTAACACCTAGCGCTTTTTCTAACTCTTCGATATTGATAATTACTCCCTGTTTGTTTGCCTCATCCATCATGTTTAAAGCAACAACCGTTTTAAATTTAAGATCAATTACCTGGGTAGCTAATAATAAATTCCGCTTAAGATTAGATGCATCCACTACAATAACTACAACATCGATATTTTCTTTTTCATCTAATAATGTTTTGCAGGCAATTGTTTCGTCGTTCGATTTTGGGTATAGGCTGTAAAGACCCGGTAGATCGAGAATAGAAAGAGTGATTTTGGTTTGATCTTGTAAAAAAGTTGTTTTACCTTCCAGTCTATCTACCGTTACGCCGGCGTAGTTACCTGTTTTTTGCGACAGACCAGTTAGGCCGTTAAACACGCTTGATTTGCCGGCATTTGGGTTGCCAAGCAAGGCGATCTTTAAATAATTATTTTGTTTAGTATCCGACAAAAAATTTTAGGCAACCAATTCAATCATAACTAATGCAGCTTCATCTTTACGAAGACTTAGCTCGTAACCTGCAATGTTAATAGCCATTGGGCAGCCAAAAGGCGCTGTTTTTGAAAGGCTCACGGTTTCGCCGGGCAAACAACCCATTTCAATTAATTTAGAACTAAGCACTTCGTTTGTAAACGCTCTGATTACTGCTGTTTGGCCAATTTTAAGATGATCTAACGATTCCATAACTAAGTATAAAGTTACGGCTTATGCTGCGGATTAAAAATACCCTAAATATGGTAGATGGTTAGATTTTAAGATTAATTATGATTGGTTAATTTCAATAATGAGGTTAAATTTGTTTTAAATAAATGATCAAAATCGCCAAATATAAAAACGAACAAGTTACTTTTCTGGATAAAGGAAAAGGTAAAGTAGTTGTGTTGTTACATGGCTTTTTAGGTTCCCATAAAATATGGGAGCAAACCATAAATGATCTATCACGATCTTACCGAGTAATTGCAATTGATCTGCCGGGGCACGGAGAAACGGAATGTGTGGGTTATGCGCATAGTATGGAGTTAATGGCTAAATGTGTTAAATCGGTAATGGATTTTTTGCGATTAAAAAAGTATGTTATTATTGGGCATAGCATGGGAGGATATGTTGGTCTGGCCTTTGCCGATCTTTTTCCGGATAATTTAAAAGGCTTGTGTTTATACCACAGCAGCGCTTATAACGATAGTGATGAAAAGAAAAAAGACCGTTTGAGAGCCGTTAATGCGGTAAAGGCTAATCGAGGTATTTATACAAAAGCAACCATTAAAAATTTGTTTGCCACAAAAAATTTAAAATATCTAAAGGAAGAAATTTCTTTTGCTACAGCTGTTGCTAAAGAAACTACCAAAAAGGGAATTATTGCTGCCCTGCATGGCATGCGGGACCGCCCAAGGCGTGATATTATTTTAGGCTTGGTTGAGTACCCGATCTTGATGGTAATTGGCGAACACGACAATGTTTTACCTTACGAACAATTATTAGAACAATCTCAATTCATAAAAAATAAAAGCGTTTTGTATTTAGAACACGATGGACATTTTGGTTTTTTGGAATCGCCTAAAGAAAGTAATAAAGCTTTACGAAAGTTTTTAAGGAAGTGTTTCTAGATCAGTTGTTTCTTTATCTATTGCTGGTTTATAAGCAGTAGCAAAATAAATTGAAAAATAATGCAGCCATCCACCAAAAACACATAAAAATAATTATGTCTACTTGGTTTTGCTATTACCGTTAATAATACAGCTACGCTTGCAGTAATAATTGCTGTTGTAAAGTAAGGGGCTTGTAATGAACAAACAGCAGAAGCCAAATATACCAGCAATAAAAAAATTGAAATGTATTTTGCTTTTGTTAGGCCAAATTTTATAGGTAAAGTAATAAAGTTTGATGTTTTATCATGTTCAACATCTCTAATATCAAACAGTATACAAAGCGCCGTAATAAAACAAAACTGACCAAATGCATAAAGCCACACAGCCATATTTAAATTGTATAATAAAGGCAAAAGGTTAGTGGTGCAAATAAATACGAATGAAATAATAAAAGGTTTAAGCAAACCATATTTGCGCAATTGTATTGGCGGCAAAAAATAAAATAAACTTAAGAGCGTAAGAATTGAATAAGCAACTAAGCAGTTAATATTTTCTATAAAAAAGTCCCACAAAAAATTAAACGAACAAAACATCGCAAGAATAATTAATGTAAATATTAGTCTTCGGTTTTTGTTATACCAGTTGTATTTGGCATTATTGGGCTGTTTGGCCGCGTAGTAAAGCCGTTGCAGATTATACAATACAAAGGTGGCAATAAAATTGGGTAAAATGAAATTGAAAATATTTTCGGACTGTGTAGAGAAAACCAATGCTGTTTGCAAAGTAGCAAAGGCAACGCAAAGGGCAATAAAAAGGTTAGAGTAAACTATAAAATCCAGAATTTTTTTTAATGGACCTAATATTAAACGCATTACAATCTTTGTTTTACAGCTTCAAATAAAACAATACCCGAAGCTACAGAAACGTTTAGGGAAGCAATTTTTCCGATCATAGGAATTTTAACTTCTACATCACTGCGTTTTATGTATTCATTACTGATGCCGTTTTCTTCGCTGCCAACAATGATCGCAGTTGGTTTTGTGAAATCAGCGTCGTAAATTAGTTTATCGGTTTTTTCGTGACACGAAACAATTTGTAAACCACTTTCTTTTAGATAGTCGATCGTGATTTTTAAATTATCTTCTCTGCAAACTTTTAATCTGTGAAGCGCACCTGCACTGGTTTTTATAGCGTCGCCATTTATTTGTGCAGCCCCTCTGCTTGGTATAATAATAAAATCAACTCCTGCACATTCGGCTCCTCTTGCAATGGCGCCAAAATTCCTAACATCAGTTACTCTATCCAATATCAAAACCAATGGAATTCTGCCTTTTTCAAAAACATTCGATAATAGCTCTTCGGTATTGTAATAGTTTATTTCAGTTAAATAGGCAACAACGCCTTGGTGATTCTTTTCGGTTATTCGTTTAAGTTTTTCAGGAGGTACAATTTGAATAGGAACAGCCTGCCCTTTTAAAGCATTTCTTAATTGATGATATAATTCATTCGATAAACCTTTTTGAATAAAAATTTTTTCGATGTCTTTCCCTGCATCAAGTGCCTCAATTACTGCACGGGTACCAAATATTAAGTTGTCGTCTTCCATTAAAGGCAAAGTACTTAATTTTTAATGCATTTAGCAAGTCAAATGTATAATATCCTGCAATAAAGGTTAATTCATAAGTTTTGGTAAGTTGTTCTATACTTGTATCTTTGCTTTAAATTTAAAAAATGGACGCACTATACAAAAAAGTTGAAGACGCGCTGGATACCATACGCCCTTATTTAGAGGCTGATGGTGGAAACGTAGAGGTTGTTGAGATCACTGATGGATCCATACTAAAATTAGAATTAATAGGTGCTTGCAAAACCTGTAACATGAGTCAAATGACCATGAAAGCAGGAATAGAAGAAACTATACGCCGCGCTGTTCCCGAGATCAAAGAAATTATTTCTGTAAATTAATATGAAATTAACGCAAAAGCTTGCCCAAAGTGATAAAACACTTTTTTCTATCGAAATCCTTCCTCCTTTAAAGGGGAAAAGCATTCAAAGTATTTATGATGGAATAGATCCCTTAATGGAGTTTAAACCTGCCTTCGTTGATGTAACTTATCATCGCGAGGAGTATATCTATAAAAAGCGCGAAGGTGGTTACTTAGAAAAAGTAAGCATTCGTAAACGTCCCGGAACCGTTGGTATTTGCGCGGCTATTATGAATAAGTATAATGTAGAAGCTGTGCCGCATATTATTTGTGGTGGTTTTACAAGGGAAGAAACCGAAAATGCTTTAATTGATCTACAGTTTCTAGGGATCGATAATGTATTGGCTTTACGAGGTGATAGTATTAAAACCGAGCCTGCTTTTGTGCCGGAGCCGAGTGGACATCCCTATGCGCTTGATCTTGTTAAACAAATTACCGAAATGAACAATGCGCAATATTTAGATGAGGAAATGAAAGATGCTGCACCAACTGATTTTTGTATAGGCATTGCAGGCTATCCTGAAAAACATTTTGAGGCCCCAAATATGATAAGCGATCTTAAATATTTAAAAGCAAAGGTTGAAGCAGGCGCCGAATATGTTGTTACACAAATGTTTTTTGATAATAATAAGTATTTTGAGTTTGTTAAGTTATGTCGCGATAACGGAATTAACGTTCCGATTATTCCGGGCCTAAAAATATTAAGCACTAAAAAACAAATTACCACACTGCCTAAAATCTTTCACATCGATATTCCACAACCTTTTTACGAAGAGCTAGAAAAGTGTAAAGATGATAAGCAAATAAAAGAAGTTGGTATTAAATGGTGTATAGAGCAAAGTAAAGAGCTGGTAAAAGCTAACGTGCCTTGTTTGCATTTTTATACTATGGGAACGTCTGAAGCTACCAAGCGTGTGGCGAAGGAAGTGTTTTAATGAATTACAATTTTTATACCGGCGAAGTTCTGCTGATTGATAAACCCTACACATGGAGTAGTTTTCAGGCTGTAAATAAGGTCAAACACGCTATTAAACAACACCCATCACTAATTGTAGATGGTGTTAAAATTAAACCAAAAGTTGGTCATGCTGGTACATTAGACCCATTGGCAACAGGTTTGCTAATTGTTTGCACGGGAAAAAAAACCAAAACCATTAACGATTTAATGGGGATGGAAAAAGAATACACCGGAACTTTCTTATTAGGAGCTACCACGCCATGCTATGATCTCGAAAAAGAAGTAGATCAAACATTTCCTACAGAACACGTTACTATAGAAGCTATTAAGAAGGCAGCTATTGATCTTACCGGCATTCAACAGCAAGTGCCTCCAATATTCAGTGCTTTGCTCATAAATGGCAAGCGTGCTTATGAACTTGCTAGGGCAGGTGAAGAGGTTGAAATGAAATCGCGGGAAATAGACATAAAAGAATTTGAAATAACGGATGTAAGTATGCCAACCGTTAGTTTTAGAATTGTGTGTAGTAAAGGAACTTACATAAGAAGTATTGCACGCGATTTTGGTTTGGCTTTAAATAGCGGCGCTCACCTTACAAAATTATGCCGTACGCGTATTGGCGATTTTAAACTCGAAGATGCGGTGACGCCGCAGGAGTTTGCTGATAAATTAAATAACAAATAAAATATCTTAATTTTTGGGCGTGACCCTTCGGGTCGGGCTATATCTGCGCACTGCCTCGCTCAAATATCTGCAAGATATTTGCCGTGCTTCGCCCCGGCTTTTTGCCTTAGCAGCCAAAAGCGCTAAACCCTTCATATCCCTCACGCTAACGTAAAAAAATTTCTGAAATTGCGTTAGGGATTGCAGCGGAAAGCCCGCAATGTAGCGAAGCGAAATGAGGACTTGCAGCGAAAAGCCCGGGCCGGAGGCAACGCCCAAATAATTTTAAAAAAAGAAAATAATTTTGGGATTTAAATATTCAAAAAATGCAAGAATTCATCCAAGCGATCTTTTAAACCCGATTCATAATCACTATGGCTGTAGGTGGCCTTAATTATGTAATTATAACGATTAAATGTTTGAATAATACTTGAAAGATCTTCACGATTTACTTTTATCGTAACTTCAAGCTTCATGCTATCCGGTTGTGAGGAAACATGTAAGCTCAAAATTTTAGCATCGTTACCTTCAATAATATTTCCAATTTGTGTAACTGAATAATCATTTTGATTTAATTCAAGAACAATAACACCACCCGGGCTTTGAACCGAGATCATAGTGCTTAAATTTTGAACAATGCCTTTTAAGGTAATGCAACCTTTATATTTTTCATTCTCATCCAACACCGGTATCAGCGTTAAATTTAAACTACTCATTAATTTTACTAATTCGTAAGTATGTTGTTGCAAATGAATTACAGGACGCATTAAATGCAATTTACTGGCATCAATTTGTTCTTCCGGATGATTGTAATCTAAAAGATCTGATTCAGAAACTAAACCAATTAACTCACGGTCTTTTACCACAGGTAAATGCGATACTTTAAATTGTTCCATCCAATCTAAAGCTAACTCAACCGTATCTGTTGTTTTAAGCGGTGGTATCTCGTCGGTTATTAAATCTACTACTAACATCTTTTCTTTCTCAAATTTATGTAATTTAATTAGTTTTACTGTAGTTTTAAGAAAAAGTAACAAATATTAATTGCCTCACAATGACTAAATTAAGCGTAAACATAAATAAAATAGCCACTTTGCGCAATGCAAGAGGTGGTAATGTACCGGATGTTGTTAAGGCTGCCCAAAACATAGAGGCCTTTGGAGCGCAAGGAATAACGGTGCATCCAAGGCCCGACGAACGACATATTACTTATAAAGATGTGCGAGATCTTATGCAAATTTTAAAAACAGAATTTAATATTGAAGGAAATCCGAGAGAACAAAAATTTGTAGATCTTGTTTTAGAAGTAAAGCCTCATCAGGTAACGCTGGTTCCTGACACACAAGGGCAAATTACAAGCGATCATGGTTGGGATACTATAAAGAATAAGGACTATTTAACTGAAATAATTTCTTTGTTTAAAAAAAATAATATTCGAACATCCATTTTTGTTGACCCAAATTTACAAATGGTAAAAGGTGCTAAAGAAACCGGTGCCGATAGGATTGAATTATATACAGAAGAATACGCGCGTTTATTTTTTACTGAAAAAGAAAAAATTATTCAACCATTTACGGCGGCTGCAAAATTAGCCGGCGAGTTAGGGTTAGGTGTAAATGCAGGTCACGACCTTAGTCTGGATAATTTAAAATTTTTTAAGGAGCATGTTCCAAATTTATTAGAGGTATCTATTGGCCATGCCTTAATATGCGATGCTTTGTATTTAGGTTTAGAAAACACGGTGCAGTTATATTTGAGACAATTGAAATAAAACAACAACATGAAATTAGCATATAGAGAATTTGGGCAAGGACAACCCTTAATTATTTTACATGGTTTATTTGGGCAAAGCGATAATTGGAATACTTTAGCAAAAGGGTTTTCAGAAAAAGGATTTCATGTATTCACTTTGGATCAGCGCAACCACGGTCTTTCGCCACATAGTGATGTTTGGGATTATAATGCGATGGCAGATGACCTAAAAGAGTTTATTGATGATCATCAATTGAAGAATCCAATTTTATTGGGTCATAGCATGGGTGGTAAAACCGTTATGTTCTTTGAAATGAAATACACCGGCATTGCATCAAAAATTATAATTGCAGACATTTCTCCGCGCGCTTATGTGCCGCATCACAGCGATGTTGTAGAGGGGTTAAATGCGGTTGATTTTAAAGCAATAAAAACGCGTAAAGAGGCAGAGGCCATTTTAAATAATTATTTGAGTGATTTTGGAAAAAAGCAATTTTTATTAAAAAACATTTATTGGCGCGATCCTGAAAATAATTTAATGGATTGGCGTTTTAATTTAAAAGTGATCACAAAAAACAGCGAAAATATTTGTGTTGGAGTCCCAACGGGTACTAGTGAAGTAGATGCTCTAGTCATAAGGGGAGAAAAGTCAAATTATATTGCAGAAAGTGATCTAAAATATTTTAAAGATCATTTTCCAAACTATAAACTAGATACCATTTTAGATTCAGGACATTGGATGCACGCCGAAAAACCAAAAGAATTTTTTGATTCAGTGATGGGGTTTATTGGAAGTTGAATTGTCACTTCGAGTAATCCGGAGCGAAAGCGTAGGATGTATCGAGAAGGTTTTAGAAAAGTTCTCGATACTCCCGATAGCTATCGGGATTGCAAGAGACAAAGCAAAAAATCACTCGAACTGACAGAAAAAATAGATTACAACAATCCTAACTCTTTTAAAAACTCACCGATCTCGGCATTTTTAGGCAATAAAAAAGCGCTAATACCGCATTCTCCTGCGCCTTTTACGTGTTGTATAGAATCATCAATAAACACTGTCTCTTCAGGCTTCAAATTGTTTTTTTCCAGTACAAATTCAAAAATTTCCTTGTCCGGCTTGCGCATTCCCATACGGCATGAATAATAAACTTCGTCAAAATAATCATTAAAGTTTTTTACGCCGTGTTTTAAATACAAGTTGTGCTCAAATGCAGCAACGTGCGGCTCACAGGTATTGCTCAATAAAAAGGTATTGTAATTTTGTTTCATGTTAACTAAAACATCCAGCCTTCTATCCGGCACATCCAGCAGCATGGCGTTCCAGGCTTTTTTTAAGTCCAATTCAGGACCCTCATAGCGAATTTGTTTTCGTATTTCAGAAAAAAATTCTTGGGTCGAAATAGTGCCTTTATCAAACGCATTAAACACTTCGTTTTGGCTTGCCTGAGTGTATATAGACTCAAAAGGCATATAACTAAGGCTGTTGAATTCTGAAATGGTTTTATTAATATCTAAATTAATGATTACCCCACCCAGATCGAAAATGATATTTTTTATATGTTGCATTATTATTTTG
The DNA here is from genome assembly GCA_040382975.1 of Flavobacteriales bacterium. Lineage (GTDB taxonomy): Bacteria > Bacteroidota > Bacteroidia > B-17B0 > Aurantibacillaceae > Aurantibacillus. The sequence goes on along the minus strand of JBEIEI010000044.1, from coordinate 4,103 downwards.
CAAATATGGGGTATTTATCTATTTTTGCAATCCCTTTAGTGGGAAAATTTTTGGTCTTATAGCTTTCCCGATAGCTATTGGGAAGGTTAGAGCAAAACATCGGGTGTAAATATTTAGGTCCTATAGCTCATTCGGTTAGAGCAACTGACTCATAATCAGTAGGTGCTTGGTTCGATTCCAAGTGGGACCACAAAAAAACCTCTTCTAATTCAGAAGAGGTTTTTTTTAATCTTATAAATTTTTAAACTAAAATTCAAATTTATAGCCAACACCTTTTATCGTTTTAAAATAATCATCGCCAATTTTTTCACGAAGTTTACGAATATGTACATCAATTGTTCTGTCGCCTACTACTACTTCATCTCCCCAAACCGAATCTAAAATAAATTCGCGGGTAAACACTTTACCTGGTTTGCTGCTAAGCAAAGAGAATAACTTAAATTCTTTTTTTGGCAGTGCAATCTCCTCGTCACCTTTAAAAACAACATGTTTTTCTTTATCAATTCTAATATTTCCAAACTCTATAACCGATTCTGATATGGTGTTGGTTTGTAATCTACGTAACAAAGCTTTTACACGACTAATAAAAACACGCGGTTTGATAGGTTTTGTAATATAATCATCGGCACCCACTTCAAAGCCTGCAATTTGCGTATAATCTTCGCTGCGGGCAGTTAAAAAGGCAATTAAAACATCTTGTAAATTTTTTTGTTCGCGCAACTCTCTGCAAGTCTCAATACCATCCATGTCCGGCATCATTACATCAAGTACAATTAGGTGTGGAATTTCTTTTTTTGCGATCTCAACAGCGTCTTTACCATTGTTTGCAGTTAATATGGTATAGCCTTCTTTTTTTAAATTATACCCCAAAAACTCAACAATATCCGGCTCGTCATCAACTAAAAGTATTTTAAATTTAGAATTATCCATAGTATTTAATTGTATCTGCCACAAAATTAGGCATTAACCCAGCACTCCAAAGTTAACTAATTATTAAATAAAACACTAAAAATAACATTTAAGTTAAACTTTTGGTAACATCAACTTTAAGTAGGGGTAATTAACATGTGTTTTTTTTGTGGCGGAAATTAAAAACACTATGCAAAAATTATTTTTCTCTTTTTTGATATTATTAACTGCAAATTTTGCGGTTGCACAAACCGGAAAAATTTCAGGTACAGTATTAGACTCTAAAACCGGCGAAACGCTGCCCGGAGCAACTGCTTTAATTGAAGGCACGGGCAAAGGCGTGAGTGCAGATTTTGATGGAAAATTTATGTTAACCGGTGTGCCTGTTGGAAAAGTTACCTTGGTTATTAGTTATATTTCTTATAATACCAAAAAAATTGCGGGTGTAGAGGTAAAAGCCAATGATGTGACTGACATCAGCGTGCTTTTAGATGCATCTACCTCGCAAGATCTTACAGAGGTTGAAGTAGTTGTTACATTAAATAAAGAAAATAATACTGCACTTATTTTGCAGCAAAAAAACAATGCCAGTGTTAGTGATGGTATTTCTTCAGAAACTATTAAAAAAACACCCGATAGAAACACCAGTGATGTAATAAAGCGTATTAGTGGCGCAACCATTCAAGATAATAAATTTGCAATTATTAGAGGGATGAGCGATCGTTATAACGCTGCTTATATTAATGGCGCACCTTTGCCAAGTTCTGAAAGTGATAAAAAAGCTTTTTCTTTTGATATTTTTCCGGCCAATCTTTTAGATAACATTGTGATCTTAAAAACAGCTACACCTGATATGCCCGGTGATTTTGCCGGAGGGGTAATACAAATTAACACAAAAAGTATTCCGGAAAAAAACGCACAAAGCATTTCGGTTTCTACCGGTTATAACCAACAAACAACATTTAAAGATTTTAGAACCTACAAAGGTGGCAAATACGATTGGTTGGGAATTGATGATGGGACAAGAGGAGAACCAAAAGGTATACCGGAAACAAAATTATATTCTACAGATAAGTTGGACCAAATTGACTATGCAAAAAAAGTAAATTATGATTGGAGTTTACAATCAAAAAAAGCAATGCCTAATTTTAATTTACAATACTCATTAGCAAATGTTGGAAAATTATTTAAAAAAGATGCAGGGAGTATTTTTGCATTAACATATAACAACAACAATAATACGTTTGCCACTAACAGAAGAGAGTTTGAAGAGCAGGGTTCGAACTATGATGTATCTAAAGTAAGAGATTATGTTGACACGACCTATTCAAATACAATTTTAGCAAGTGCCCTATGGAATTTATCTTATAAATTGAATGGCAATAATCAGATAGGATTTAAAAATTTATTTAGTATTAACTCCGAGGATAGAGTTATTACCAGACGAGGGTCTCAAGACATTGTTACACAAACCTGGGAACGATCAAATGTTAGATGGTTTATACAAAATCAAATTTATTCCACTCAATTAAATGGCGATCATTATTTTGAGAAATCAAAAATTAAATTTAAATGGGTTGGAGGATATAGTGATATTAAGCGCGAGACGCCCAACTTAAGAAGGATGACCTATGTGAAAACCTCTGCACTGGAGGATGATAGCGTTAAATACAACGCAGTTATTGCCACTACTGGAACTGCTGCACAAAATGCCGGAACAATGGTGTTTAATACCACAAAAGAAAAAATGCAAAGCATTAGATACGATGTGAGTAGAGGTTTTAAACTAGGTGATAAAACAAAACACGAAGTATTACTCGGTGGCAACCATATTTTTAGAGACAGGATTTTTTATGCACGTCTTTTAGGATATTCAATGTATAGAAAAAATTCTTCACTTATTGAAAATACGGATCTTAAATTTTTAGATGAAAGTGTGATCTTTGCGCCTGAAAATATTGGGATCCAAGATAATCCCGGACCAAGAGATGGTGGATTTAAGTTATCTGAAGCCACAACCGAAAAAGATAATTACGCTGCATCTTCTATGTTAAATGCGGGCTATATTACTCTAGATTCGCGTTTGTTTGACAAGTTAAGATTTATTTATGGAGCACGTGTTGAATCTTACCGCCAGCGACTTTCGGTAACACTTTTTGGCGAGGAAAAAGTTTCCGATACAACCGTTGTAGATATATTGCCTTCCATTAACGCAGTTTACAGCGTTACAGAAAAAACAAACATCCGCCTGTCTTTTTATCAAACAGTATCTCGACCAGAGTTTAGAGAGTTAGCAGCATTTAACTTTTTAGATTTTAATACTACGTTTAATATATCCGGTAACCCTTCGTTAACACGGGCAAAAATTGATAATTACGATGCGCGTTTTGAGTGGTATCCGGGTGCAGGACAAGTTATTTCGGTTTCGGGATTTTATAAAAAAATAACCAACGCGGTTGAGCAAGCGATAGACGCATCGGCACAGATCAAAGGCTTAACTTTTGTAAACGTTGCTTTGGTAGAAAATATAGGTGTTGAATTAGAATACCGATTTAAACTAAGCACACTTTTTAATAACGATTCTTCTAAGTTTTTATCTAAAACTACCTTATTTAGCAATTTCGCTTATATTAAATCAGAGGTGGACGTAAGTAAAATTATCGATGCAGAACCACGCCCTCTGCAAGGCCAATCGCCTTATATCATAAATGCAGGTATTCAATACCTTGATAATGATAAAGATTGGGGTGTAAGTTTATCCTACAATGTTATTGGGCGAAGAATTGTTCTTGTGGGTGGAGAAAGCGAGCCAAGCTATTGGGAAACACCTAGACACGTTATAGACTTTCAATTAGCTAAAACTTTTAAAAAGCGATTCGAAATTAAATTTAATATCAGAGATATCCTTGCTCAAAATCAAATTTGGTACCAAGATATAGACAAAAACGGAAAGCTAAATAAAAATTCTGAAGAGGAGAACAAGAATATTTCGCACACCAACAACTATGATAATATAATGGCAAACACAAAATTATCTCCAACGTTTTCGTTTTCGTTCTTATTTAAGTTTTAAAATAAGTTTACTTCAATACAATGTTAAGGCTGTGTTAACCACAGCCTTTTTTGTTAACCTTTAATTAATGTAATTGTAAGTCATTGTTAAAATTGAATTAACAACAAACAAAGATTGACCT
>JBEIEI010000043.1:0-15752 GCA_040382975.1 Flavobacteriales bacterium | reverse complement strand
GTTCCTTCACGGCAAGGCGAACATTGTCCGCATGACTCGTGATGATAAAAACGAGAGAATGTAAATAAATTTTTTACGATGCTTGTATCTTCGTCCATTACAATAAAACCTCCCGAACCTAACATCGTGCCCGTTGCAAAGCCACCATCAGCAAGACTTTCGTAAGTCATTAAACGCGGCTCGCCTTTTGCGGTTTTTAAAATTAATTCTGTTGGTAAAATTGGCACCGATGAACCACCGGCAACAACTGCTTTCATTTTTTTACCGTTGCGGATTCCTCCACAATATTCTTCACTATAAATAAATTCTTCTACAGGAATTCCTAATTCAATTTCGTAAACACCGGGCTTATTAATATGTCCAGATGCAGAAATTAATTTTGTTCCTGTTGATTTTCCAATACCGATCTTTGCATACTCTTCACCGCCATCATTAACAATAGGCACAACCGCAGCAATTGTTTCAACGTTGTTTACAACCGTTGGACAGCCCCATAAGCCTGCAACCGCAGGAAATGGTGGTTTAATACGGGGGTTACCACGTTTACCTTCTAACGATTCTAGTAAAGCAGTTTCTTCGCCACAGATGTAGGCGCCACCACCAACTTGCACATAACAATCGTGTGAAAAATCGGTGCCTAAAATATTTTTTCCTAACCAACCTGCTGCATAAGCCTCAGCGATGGCTTTTTCTACGATACGAGCAACATAAAAATATTCTCCGCGTATGTATATATAAGAAGTTTTTGCGCCTAACGCATAAGAAGATGTGATCATACCTTCAATTAAAGCATGAGGAATTACTTCCATTAAATAACGATCCTTAAAAGTTCCTGGTTCAGATTCGTCGGCATTACAAACTAAATAACGCGGCACACCTTCTGGTTTGGCTAAAAAACTCCACTTCATACCAGTTGGAAAACCAGCGCCGCCGCGACCACGCAGACCTGATTTTTTTACCTCATCGGTAACTTGGTCCGGCGTCATTGTTTTTAATGCCTTTTCAACAGATGCGTAACCACCATGCGCACGATAAACCTCAAGCGTATGAATGTTCGCTACTTTATCGTTATGTATTAATAATTTTTTTCCCATAAGCCTCACCCCCGCCCTCTCCATTAGGAGAGGGGGTTGGATTTGTTTTACAAAGTGTTTTTATAATCTAAATCAGTATAACTTTTTAATTTTCCTTCGCTCTTATAATCGGCAAGGATCTTATCTACTTTTTCGTAAGTTAAATTTTCGTGGTAACTGGCTCCGCATTGCAGCATTGGTGCTGTACCGCAAGAACCAAGGCACTCTGCTACTTTTAAAGAGAACATGCCGTCGGCAGTTGTTTCGCCAACTTTAATGTTTAATTTTTTCTCAATATATTTTACAATATCTTCTGCCCCATTTAACCAACATGAACTTGTTTGACAAACCTCTAAAACACATTTGCCCATTGGCTTTAAATTATACATGGTATAAAATGAAGCAACTTCAAAAACTTCAATAGGTTTTATTTTTAAGATAGAAGCAACATAATCCATTACCTCCGGACTTAACCATCCGCCAAACTCTGCCTGTGCAACGTGCAATACAGGAAGTAAAGCAGATTTTTGTTTTCCCTCAGGATAATGAGAGATAATAGTTTGTACCACATTCATTGCCTCGTCGCTAAATTTTACCTCAGCGCGTTTGGCTTTATCAAAATGTTGTGTTCCGTGTACTTGTGAACTCATATTAATTAATTTTAAATTAAAAATTAAAGATTAAAAATGGTAACCTTTAAATTTAAAATCTACTTTATTTAATTTATAATTTATAATCTCTAAATTTTTAATTATTCTTATGCGTCTAACTCTCCTGCAATTACATTCATACTACTCATAGTAATAATTGCATCAGAAAGCATTATGCCTTTTACCATTTCGGGATAAGCCTGATAGTATATAAAGCAAGGTCTTCTAAAATGTAAACGGAAAGGTGTTCTTCCGCCATCGCTAACTAAATAAAAACCTAATTCGCCATTACCGCCTTCAACACTATGATAAACTTCTCCTTTAGGAACAGTTGTTTCTCCCATCACAATTTTAAAGTGATAGATCAATGCTTCCATATTATTATAAACTTCTTCTTTTGGCGGTAAATAAAATTCAGGAACATCAGCATGAAACGGCTGATCTTTCGGCATATTTTTAATTGCTTGTTCGATGATCTTTATGCTCTGCCACATTTCTTCCTGACGAACCATAAAACGATCATAGGTATCTCCACTAGTTCCGATAGGAATTATAAAATCAAAATCCTGATAAGAAGAATATGGTGTAGCAACACGCACATCATAATCAACGCCGGTTGCACGTAAATTTGGTCCGGTAAAACTATATTCTAACGCCATCTTCGAAGAGATCGGTCCGCAATTAACGGTACGATCCATAAAAATTTTATTGCGTTCTAATAAGTTTGCAAACTCTTTTAATGCTTTAGGATATTCTTTTACAAAGTTGTTTATTTTATCCCAAACGTCTTTACTCCACTCACGTTCAAAACCTCCAATACGACCAATGTTAGTAGTTAAACGAGCGCCGCAAATTCCTTCGTAGATGTCATAAATTTTTTCGCGCCATTGAAAGATGTATAAAAATCCGGTCATGGCTCCTGTATCAACACCAACAACAGAGTTACAAACCAAGTGATCTGCAATACGCGCTAATTCCATAATAATTACACGCATGTAATCAACTCGTTTTGGAACGGTGCAACCAATTAATTTTTCAACGGTCATATGCCAACCCATATTATTAATTGGCGAAGAACAATAATTTAAACGATCGGTTATTGGGGTAATTTGATTGTATGGGCGACGTTCTGCTAATTTTTCAAATGCGCGGTGAATGTATCCAACTGTAGGCTCTGCCTCGTGAATTATTTCCCCATCCATTTTTAAAATGTTTTGGAAAATACCGTGGGTTGCAGGATGTGTTGGACCAAGATTCAGGATAGAATATTCTTTTTCCATCGTGTTTTCTGACTCCGGGATATTATTTTCTTTTTTACTCATCTTATAAAAAATTTATCGTCCAAACATTTTATCATTTTTATCATCACGCGATTGATCTTCTAACGGATATTCTTTTCTCATTGGGAAAATATCCATTTCATCAACATTTAAAATGCGTTTTAATTTTGGATGTCCTTTAAATCTCACGCCGTAAAAATCAAACGTTTCGCGTTCCATCCAATTAGCACCGGGCCATAGGTCAGTAGTTGTAGGGATCTCAGGTTTATTAATGTCAAAAAATGTTTTTATGCGAACACGATTGTTTTTCATCATGTTGTGCAAATGATAAATTACACCTAATTGTTTTTCATCAGCAGTTTGAAATCCTGTAAGATCGGTTAAGAAATGAAAATTTAATTCTTCATCGCTCTTTAAAAAAGTTAATACCTCGTGGATATGATCCTTTTTTATGGTAAACGTAGGGAAATCGTACGTTATTTCTGAAACCTCAACTGCGTCGTGAAACTTTGCAGTTAATTTTTCTTTTAATTTATTAAACAGCTCTTCGTTCATTTTAAAAAGTTTTATTCTAAACCGTAACTATTAAGTAAACGCTTATATTCATCAGAGTTACGTCTTCTAAACGATTCGTTTTTTGCTAATTCCTGAATTTTTATAATACCATCAATGATCTGTTCAGGGCGTGGTGGGCAACCCGGCACATAAACATCAACCGGAATAATTCTATCTATACCTTGCAAAACACTATAAGTATCAAAAATACCTCCACTGCTTGCACAAGCGCCAACAGAAAGAACCCATTTAGGTTCTGCCATTTGATCATAAACTTGTCTTAAGGTTGGTCCCATTTTTTTGCAATAGTGCCCATAACCATTAATAGATCTGCCTGACGAGGAGAGAAACTTAAACGCTCGGCCCCAAAACGACCTAAGTCGTAATTAGAGGCCATGGTTGCCATAAATTCAATACCACAGCAAGATGTTGCAAATGGTAATGGCCATAAAGAGTTCGCTCTTGCTAATCCAATTACGTCCTCCAATTTGGACGCGAAAAAACCAGGCCCTTCAAGTCCTTCAGGACTTTTTGCAATTTCTAATTTTGTTCTTTTAATAATTTCTTTGCTCATCTTTATAAATTTTAAGCGATTACTCTTCCCACTTTAATGCTTTTTTAGAAAGCATGTAATAAAACCCAACTAATAATAAGGCTATAAAACTAAAAACCTCTATTACACCTAACATACCAAGCTCCTTAAAGTTTACAGCCCATGGGTACATAAAAATAACCTCTATGTCAAAAAGCACAAATAAAATAGCCGTTAAAAAATACTTGATAGAAAAGGGTAATCTCGCATTACCTTGAGATTCGATACCACACTCAAAGGAATCTAACTTAATTTTTGTGTTGCGTTTTGGCCCTAATAAATGTGAAGCAATGATCGTAGTTAATACAAAACCTAAAGCAACCAAAAACATTAGCACAATAGGCAAGTATGCAACGGGTGAAGAGTCGTAAATCATAAACTATTATTGTTTTAGACTGTAAGATTAACGAATTTTATAGAAAACGTCAAACAATTCTATCTAAAAAATAACATTTATTTATTACAGAAATTACTGTTTAATAAATTTGTACGCAGCTTGTTTATTTCCTTGTTTCAATTTTAGGAAATAAACCCCATTTGACAAGCTATTCGTGGCAATTTTTACTTTATTGCCGCTAGTAGGTTTTATGCTTGAAGAAACGATTTTTTGACCTAAATTATTTTGGATTTCGTAGCTGATTTCTTCGTTTATCGAATTTTCAAAAGTTAAGTACAATTCGTCCTTTGTTGGATTTGGTCCAATTGTTATGTTTGAGAAAACAGAGGTAAATTCTTTTAGGCCTAAAACAGATATCAAAAGGGATTGCGACGATGTCATACAATTACCATTTGCCGCCCAAACACTGTAATATCCATCAACCGTTGGAACATATGTGTTTAAAGTAGCTCCTGAAATCGGACTTCCATTCAAATACCATTGAAAACTGTTGGCGATAATATAGGTTGCCAAATAACCTGACATTTGAATTACGGTTGGTGTTTGAGGAGCCGGATTTACAAATAAAGTTGAGCTACCTGCAGTGTTACAAGCCCCTAACGACACTGTATAATTATAAACCGTATTTACAGAGCTGGAAACACTTATGGAAATCCCTTGTTGTCCTGTATCCCAATTAACTATATTTCCATTTGTATTTACACTAATGTTTCCTGTTTGATTTTCACAAACAGAAGCGGTTACAGGAGTAACTGTAGGTGCATTTACAATAGTAATTGTGCCAACATATGGCGTGCTTGGTCCATTACCGTTTACTGTGGTTAAAGTTACATTATAAACTCCACTAGCCGTATAAGTTACAGTTGGGTTTTGAGCCGAAGACCCGGCAGGTGTTCCTCCGGGAAATGCCCAATTCCAAGTTGTTGGAGAGTTGGCAGAAACATCATTAAATTGTAATGGTGTGTTTACACAGCCCGGCGTGAAAAAGCTAGTAAATGCTGCAACCGGAGGGGCAGTTGGGTTACTAAAAAGATCCGTTTCCCAAACTCCACGTGCATAAGTTGCTGCTCTTAATTTTCTGGTTGGATAAAAAATTTCCATATCCTGAACAACAATGTTTGGAAGACCGCTCATATATGGAGTCCAGCTTGTCATGCTGGCCTCGCGGTAATAAACACCCATGTCGGTTCCAACATAAATTGCTTGTGGAGAGTTATTTGTATAAACAATACAATTAGTTGGAATATTTGGTAAGCCGGTTGAATAATTTGTCCAAGTTGCTCCACCGTTATTTGAACGATACACTTTGTTTCCTGAAGAATAACCCGATAATGTAACATAAATCTGATTAGGATTTAAGTTATCCATTGTCATATCGGTAATTTGAGCCGCCCCTATTGGAAGAGAGCCATTAATGTTTAACCAATTAGCACCTCCGTTGATGCTTCTCCAAATTCCGGTTACAGATGTAGCGTAAATTATATTTGGATTTGAAGGCGAAACTTTAATTTCATCTAAAACCGCCCCAATACTTCCTAACTGGGTCCATGTAGAACCTTGATTGGTAGATTTAAAAATATTTTGGTAGCCGCAATAATAGGTATTTGGGGTAACCGGATCTTGAACAATTGGTGCTACCCAAGCAGGTGTGCCGGTTAGTCCATTTGTAATTCCAACAAAAGAAGCCCCGCCGTTTGTAGACCTTGCAAACTGCCCATTTTGATAAGAGGCTACCATTGTATTATGATTGCTCCAATCGATAAAGCAGTCCATTCCGTCACCCCCATAAACTTGGCTCCATGCTGCACCATTCATATAATTAGTGCCGTTATCTTGATGACCCGTAATAATTTTTGTTGATACACTGGAAGATTGGCTCATCTTGTAAATTTGAGCAATATTCATGTTTCCGTTTATTGTAGTCCATGTTACCCCGTTATCAGTGCTTCGCGCAACCCCTCCATCTGTTCCTAAATAACAAGTTGTTCCCGAAGTGTAGTAAACGCAATGGAGATCGGCGTGTACATATGGTTTTCCTCCACCTCCGTACCAATGGCTATTTAAGGTCCAGGTAGCTCCTCCGTTTGTGGATTTCCAACTATTTACTCCTCCTACAATAATTTCATTAGCATTGGTTGGCGAAGCGTCTATTGCTAAGTCATACCAAGCCTGACCGCCAGCGTCTGATCCGTTTGTACTCCATCCCATAACATTTGGGGATGAGCTCATTAATGTCCATGTTGTACCTGTATTTGTAGATCGGTAAACACCCCCAAAACCATTATTGGTGGCGCCCACCATTATATAAACATAATTATTGTTTGCCGGAGTAACTGCCAATGAAAGACGCGTACTCGATAAAGAACCGGCAATTGAAATATTTGTAAACGAAGCTCCACCGTTGGTTGAACGCGCAAAACTGCCATTGGTAACAAGGTAAACGGTTGTTGTGTCTCCGGGACGATATTCTGCATCAACGTATCCGGAATTAGCTACTAAACTCCAGGTGTTTCCTGCGTCTAAAGATCTATATGCGCCAACGTTTGTGGCAATTATTAATGTGTTTGGGTTTAATGGGTTTATTAATACACGGTAAATACGTCGTTGTTGTGTGGTTTGCCATAATAAGCCTGTTTGAGCCCATGTTTGCCCTCCATCGGTTGACTTCAAAACACCTGTAGAATGAGTGTCACCTGCATCTTTATCGCCCGTGGCAACATAAATAATATTTGTATTTATTGGATTTACTGCAATGTCAGATACTCCGCAAGATGCAAATTGATCGGTAGTTGTTGTATAACTTGTGCCGCCATTATTACTCATCCAAAAACCTCCGGCAGCGGTTCCAACATATATTGTATTAGGATCCCCCGGCTTTAATTGAATAGTTTGTACCCTTCCTGCATCGCCATTTGCTGGCGAACCAAAAGGACCTAGCGGTGCCCAATTAGCGGTTGTTGCGGTAAGTGCAGCGCTGTTTGTTAATTTTAAATTTGCAGTTTCAATTAAATGCTTTTGATATTGCTCAAATGCATATCCTCTAGCCGCAAACTTCATGTCGCCACTTGGATACACACGTGGTTCAACAAACCACTGCCATCTTTTAAAAGCTTTATAACCCTTACCGCGCTCATAGGTCTTGTCTTTCCAGTAACTATCAAATTCTTTAACAATATCATAAAAGTTTGCGCTTGAGTCTTGCATCATTTCAGTCCATTTTTGACCAAAAGAATTATTAGTGGTAATAAGTACTATAATTATTGAAAGGATTGTTTTTTTCATGTTCGTTTTTAATTTGTTCCGGTATAAATTTAAGCTATATAATTTTAAATTGTTTGCCGTTAAGCCCTAATAAAAACCATTTAACTAAGAGTTTGTTGCGAAATTTAACAAAAACATCTCGTTTTTTTTATAAAGCTGGTAAATACAAGTTTATTTTTGCATTTAATGCAATATTTAATACCTTTGTGTTCAATATTTTATAACATGACACCAACTTTCATTTTAGGTATTTTAGGCGGCTTAGGTGCTCCGGAGATCATTATCATTTTAGTAATTGTTTTATTAATGTTTGGAGGTAAAAAAATTCCGGAATTAATGAAAGGCCTTGGAAGAGGTATTAAAGATTTTAAGGATGCCAGTAAGGGCAATACCGATAGCTCTGAAATAGAGAAGAAATAATTTTTTTATTTGTAGATTTAAAGCGTTATTCAATAAAGAGTAACGCTTTTGTTGTTTTTAAAAACCAAACTAAGTGTATTCATTCTCAAACATAAACACATTACAAGCTGATCTAAAGGCAGGTAAAACAAATTGTATCACTCTTGTAGAAGAGGCTATTGCATTAATTTCTCAAAAAAAACATTTAAATGCGTTTTTAGAGGTTTTTGAAGATTCGGCAAAAGAATTGGCAAAAAAAACAGACGAAAAAATAAAAGCAGGAACGGCGGGTAAATTAGCCGGTGTTATTGTTGGCTTAAAAGATAATATTTGTTACAAAGGACATAAAGTATCGGCATCTTCTAAAATATTAGAAGGATTTGAATCTTTATATTCTGCAACTGTTGTAGAAAGATTGTTGGCAGAAGATGCTATAATAATTGGACGATTAAATTGTGATGAATTTGCCATGGGAAGCAGTAACGAAAATTCGGCCTACGGAAATGTATTAAATCCATTGAACGAAAAATGCGTTCCTGGTGGTTCTTCTGGTGGATCGGCAGTTGCAGTAGCCGCAAATTTATGTCATGTTACTTTAGGTTCCGATACCGGAGGCTCTATTCGCCAACCCGCTTCATTTACCGGTACCGTTGGTCTTAAACCTACTTACGGAAGAGTTTCACGTTTTGGGTTGATTGCTTATGCATCTTCCTTTGATCAAATTGGACCAATAACTAAATCTGTTGAAGATTGCGCTTTAGTATTAGAAATTATTAGCGGTGCAGACAAAAACGATAACACATCATCGTCTCAAAAAGTTGAGGTTTATAACCAAGGATTAAGCGCTGACAAAAAATTTAAATTTGCTTATTTAAAAGAGTGCGTTGAGGCAGAAGGTTTAGATCCGGAAGTAAAAGAAGCCGTTTTAAAACAAATAGAATGGTTAAAAAACAATGGTCATGTTGTTGAGCCAGTCGATTTTCCTTATTTAGAATTTTTAGTGCCAACTTACTACGTATTAACAACCGCAGAAGCATCTTCTAACCTTTCGCGCTTTGACGGAATACATTACGGCTACAGAACAAAAAACGCTACCGACCTTGAAAGCACCTACAAAAAATCCAGAAGCGAAGGTTTTGGCAAGGAAGTAAAACGTCGTATAATGTTGGGAACTTTTGTTTTAAGCGCCGGATACTACGATGCTTATTATAGCAAAGGTCAAAAAGTACGCAGGGTTATTCAGGAAAAAACAAAAGAGATATTAAACAATTTCGATTTTATTTTAACCCCATCTACTCCCGGTACAGCTTTTGAGTTTGGAAAAAATAGTGCAGATCCGATTAAAATGTACTTAGAGGATATTTTTACTGTGCAAGCAAATATTGCCGGAGTGCCCGCTATATCAGTGCCTTGCGGCATTCATAGTAATGGCTTGCCAATGGGCTTGCAAATAATGGCAAATTACTTTGAAGAAGGAAAGTTATTAAATATTGCCTCAAAAATTAAAAGCTAAAGACCATTTTCGCTCACAAATAAAAATTATCAACACCCTAGTATAGTGTATTTAAATCCTTTAAATTTGCCTGAATTTTAAAAATCAAAACCATGAAAGTATCCGTTATAGGTGCAGGAAACGTTGGAGCAACATGTGCAGAATACATCGCTCTTAATCGCATTGCAAGCGAAGTAGTTATTTTAGATATTAAAGAAAATTTTGCTGAAGGAAAAGCATTAGACCTTATGCAAACAGCAACGCTTAATGGCTTTAATACTCGCATTAGTGGAAGCACTAACGATTATGCTAAAACTGCAAACAGTAAAGTGGTTGTAATTACAAGCGGTATCCCTCGTAAACCCGGAATGACCCGTGAAGAACTAATTGGTATTAATGCCGGAATTGTAAAAACGGTTACAGAAAATGTTTTAAAACATTCTCCGGAAGCAATAATAATTGTAGTAAGTAACCCAATGGACACAATGACTTACTTAGCATTAAAAGAAAGTAAATTACCTAAAAATAGAATTATTGGAATGGGTGGTATCTTAGATAGCGCTCGTTTTAAGTGTTATTTATCTGCCGCCCTAAATGCTCCTGCTAGTGATATTAGCGGTGTTGTTATTGGCGGACACGGTGACACAACCATGATTCCTTTAACGCGTTTAGCGTCTTATACAGGCGTTCCGGTTTCTCAATTTTTAGATGCTGAGGTGCTTAAAAAAGTTTCTGCCGATACAATGGTTGGTGGCGCAACATTAACAGGAATGCTTGGAACAAGCGCTTGGTATGCGCCGGGAGCTGCGGTTGCCGCATTAGTTAATAGTATTATTAACGACCAGAAAAAATTATTCCCTTGTTGCGTTGCTTTAGATGGCGAATACGGACAAAAAGATATCTGTTTAGGTGTTCCGGTAATTATTGGAAAAAACGGATGGGAGAAAATTGTAGATTATAAATTAAATGCTGAAGAACAAGCGTTGTTTAACAAAAGCGCTGACGCTGTGAGAGTAATGAATCAAGTTTTAAGCGATATGAAAACTGCTTAATCGTTTTTTTCTTTTATAGATAAACCGTTTCATGAAACCTGAAACGGTTTTTTTATTTATAAACGTATTCAGTATTTGTTTTTGCTTATTTTTACATTTAAATGAAAATAAAGATTGCTTTATTACTTACCATTGCCTTTTATAATTGTTCTTTTGGGCAATATGATCAAAAGGCGCGTAACGCATTTATTTCAAGTAACACAGACGCTGCATTTGATTATTGGAATATTTCGAAGCCTAATTTAACCTTTCACTCTTCGTTTAAACCCTATTTAAGCAGTACTTTTTCTGACGCAAACGATTCAACTGTTCCGTTTAAACATTATGGTTTTAAAAATTTCTTTTTAAGTAAAACACTTAATGAAAAACCGGAAAAAAGAAATTGGTATAATATACAGCTTCATCCAATTCTTGACGCAGAGACAGGATACGATGGCCTGACTCAAAAACTTATAACCGATTTTGTTGGCGGCACTCATTTAAAGGTAAACATAAATAACGATTTTACTTTTGCAGGAACCATTGTTGGCGGAAAAAGTATTTTACCGTTTTATATGGATACACTATTATCCAACCAAAAAATAATGCCAACCTATGGGCAAGCTTATGGAAACAATAAAAGCGGTTACTCATTTATGGATTACACGGGTTATGTTTCTTATTCACCCAACAATAACAAAATTTTTAATTTTCAAGTAGGACGCGATAAACATTTTATTGGTGATGGTTACAGAAGTTTATTGTTAAGTGATAATGCGCCCGCGTACCCTTTTTTTAAGATTAACACTAATATTTGGCGCTTGCAGTACAACGTATGGTATACTTGGATGAACGATGTGACTCAGGCAAATGGCTTACAAAAAAATTTCAAAAATAAATTCGGGGCATTTCATTATTTAAGCTACAATATAACCAAAGAACTAAATATTAGCTTATTTGAGAATATTATCTTTAAAGGAACTGATACTAACCAAACACGAAGCTTTGAAGTAAATTACCTAAACCCAATTATTTTTTTCAGACCTCAGGAATATTCTGTTGGCTCGCCTGACAATGCCCTTATAGGATTAAATGTAAATTATAAATTATTTAACCGACTAAAACTTTATGGGCAATTAGGTTTAGATGAATTTTTTCTGAAAGAAATAAGAGCTCGCAGAGGTTGGTGGGCAAATAAACAGGCATGGCAATTGGGTTTAAAATATATTAATGTGGGTGGTATTAAAGGATTAAGTTTACAACTAGAGTATAATCAAGTTAGGCCTTACACTTACTCGCACGGTGTTATTGAACAGAACTACGGACATTACGGAATGCCTTTAGCACACCCCTTAGGGGCAAATTTTAAAGAGTTTTTAGGTTTTTTATCTTACAGAAAAAACAATTGGGAGGTTAATTGGCAAACAATGTATGCAACCATTGGGAAAGATTCTTTAAATGGAAAATCAAATTTAGGGCAAAATATTTATTTGAGTTATACTACTCGTCCATACGAATACGGACACAAAACAACGCAAGGTATCAAAACTAATATTTTACAAAGTAGTATTAAACTCTCGTACTATCTTATCCCAAAAATGAATATGCGCTTAGAATTAGGCTATATTCAACGGTCTGAAAAAAATGACTTAGGATACGTTTTGCAAAACCCTTTCTTCTACCTTGGATTTAAAACCAGTTTCTGGAATAATTATAGAGATTTTTAACCGGCAATTATTTCTTTTAAAATATCCAAACTCTTTATTGTATTAAAACCGGAAAAGTGTAAGCGATAATATGCTAACAAAATTTCTAAAATTGTTTGGCGTTGATGGTTTGATAAATTTGTTTTTAAAGCATTTACTTTTAAAAATTGCGAAAACAAAAGTGAGTCTTCTTTTCCTAAACCCAAAGGGAAGGCTAAGGCCATAGAGGAAAATTGCCCGTCTCTGCAATCAAAAAAAGGTGCTTGAATAGAATAATTGTTTTGAGGTTCAACTCCAAAATACTTTGTAAACTCTAATAAAAAATACAAATGCAAATTCACAAATTCTGTTTCGGTGTCATTCAAATAAATTAAACAGGACTCTATAAATTCAAACAAATGTTGGTTAGTGGCGCTTTCTTTAATAGCTTTAATTAAAATTTCGTTTAAAAATTGCGCTATACTTAACTTTGATAAAGAGCCAGAAATGTTTGATAATATGTAATAGCTGGATATCTCAGTAACTTGATGAACATCTTTATTTTGTTTTAAAACTAACTCTACATTAATTAAACTTAAAGGAAAAATATTGCTTGACCGAATATTTTTGTTTAAAGCTACAGAAGCTGTAACCAAACCGTTTTTGTGAGTATACAGTTTTAAAATAAACTTTTTGTCGCCATGTTTTATTGCTTGTAAAACAATGGCTTTATCTGAAACACGCATTAATTAATTACAAGAACTTTTGAAACAGCTCGTTGTTCACCGTTTGTTGTTGTGGCATACACAATATAAACTCCTGAAGAAACCCGATTACTTGAAAGATTTTTTAATGGCCATTCTATCTGCCCACCTTGAGATTTAGTTTCCCAAACTAAATTACCTGACTCATCTACAATTTTAACTACTGAATTATCTATTAACCCTCTAACAAAAACAGTGCCCTGATAATTTGGTTTTACCGGATTTGGATAAGCATATACATTACTATATTTATCTTCGCCTTCAATAATTATACCTCTAAAGGATTGTAGGCCAAGGTCGGTTCCAATATAAATATCACCGCTCACTTTTTCATAATTAATATCCACAATTGTGTTTGAATACAATGGACTGTTGTCTTTTGTGAAGTGATAAATTTGCTGCAAGCCGTCGGGGCTAAAGCAATAAACCCCTCCATTGAGTGTGCCCACCCATTTATTATTTGCTCCATCAACAACTATTGAAGTAATTACATCCTTCTCTAATAATAATTCAACGTTTCCATCTTGAACTATTTTTATTGGTTGAGCGTCAAAATTTGAGCTGGTGAAAATATTTGTTGGGTTATAAAACACTCGGATTCCTGCATCCGTTCCTATCCAAATTTTTCCGTCCTTATCTTCTGCAATAGAATAAATAGAGTTTGATCCCAAGTTGCCAACACCTAAATCTTTTGTAAGTACCTTGTAGTTTACATTTTGCACCGGCGATGAAAAATTATTATGCTTAAAAACGGTAATACCTGCTTGCCTCTCGTGAAGTGCCCAGATATAGTTATTTTTATCTACAAAAACCTTACGTGTAAATTTTCCCACATCAAACGTAAAGGATTGAAAAGATCCGTTTTTCTTTTTAACGGTTACATAGTTTTTAGAGTCGCTGTTAGCAAACCATAAATTACCATCGTTATCCATACACATGCCGCTGCAACGAGTGGCGCCCGGATATAATTCGGGCATGGCAGAATTTGATGCATTATATATGGCAACAAGTTGTTTATCCTTATACTCTAACAAGCCCGAACCCCATGAACTTGCATAAACACGGCTCCTGTCTTTTCTATCAAAATAAACATAATTGATATCATAGATCTCATCATTATTAAACTCTTTAGATTTTATGTAAGACCAAGTATTTTCTTTAAAAAGATTAATTCCTTCGGTAACGAACTCAGTTCCTCCGCCTTGTGTTGGTGCGGATGGAGATGTAGCAACTTCACCATCAAGAATATCTATATTGCTTATTAAATTGCTATATGTTCCGTTTATCTTTACTACATTTTGCGGGTAAAAAGGAAAGGGGCCAAATGTTTGAAAGGCTCCATTGTATCTGTCAGCAATCCAGTAAGAATTTTCGCCATTTTGTACATCAAAAAACGCATCAACCGGATTGTACTTAGCGGCGCCGTTTACAGAGGTAAAATATCCTTTAAACGATGGGTTATTGATGTTTAACACTAGCACGCCGAATTGATCGATCAAAGAAAAATAACTACCATTTGAATACATTAATTTTTTTACTGTTAATTGATTTGGGGCGCTTAATACTTTTGACCAAATATTATTTATTAAAACATATAGTTTATCCTTTTGTAAACTATCTAAACTTAGTTTTGATGGCGCATAGGCTGCAACAATTTTGCCGTCTACATTTACCGCTCCAGAAACCGCTCCCGCAGGGATATCAGAAGATGATACCAATGACCAATTATTAAAATTATTTAAGATCTTGGTTTTATAATTTGACCTATACAATCCTTTAGGGGTAGCTGCAAAGATAAGTGAATCGTTAAGGGCTAATTGGTATACCTCGAGGTTAGTACCGTTTGGCCCAATGATGTATGTTTCTTTAACCTCTAATTTTTCGGTATCAAAAACAATGATCCCAAAACCAGTAGCTAAATATGCAAACTGTCCTTTAAAAGTTACCTCATTAACGATTTTTTTTCCACTTAATATCTTTGTCTTTATTTCAGAATAATTTTTAATATCATCATTTGAACTTATAACGTCAATATTACTGTTTTCGTAAATTACCAAAAGTTTATTGTTATATGGATTAACCCTAAGTAAACGAATGCCAACATCGTTCAATCCGTTAATTTTATTTAATCTTTCTACACTAAAATCATCTTCATTTATTTTTACTATTCCATTATAATTTGATGCATAAATTTTTCCGTTAAATTTTGTAATAGAATTACAATTATTTAATCCCAAATGGTCTTGCCAAGAGCGAGGGCCAACTTGCGAAAATGAAAGAATAGTCGAGAAAACTAAAAAGATGAAAAATAGTCGATTCATTATTGATTTATGTTCTAAAACACCTATATAACGCTAAAAATACGACAATATTATATCAAAAACCATAAAATATGGTGTTATATTTGTGATTCTATTTGGCCTCGTAGCTCAACTGGATAGAGTGTCGGTTTCCGGAGCCGAAGGTTATGGGTTCGACTCCCTTCGAGGTCACAAGTGTTTTATACATACATTTTATATTCAAAATGCTTTAACAGATTTTACATTGGCCAAAGTCAAGATCTAAAAATTAGG
>JBEIEI010000042.1:0-15880 GCA_040382975.1 Flavobacteriales bacterium | reverse complement strand
TTACACTAATTACTTCAAAAAATATTTATGTCTGCGACATAAATACAATTACACTAATTCTATTATAAAATAACTCGCTTAAACTTTAAACTTTCTTCTCCAAAATTAACAAATAATCCAACCTTCATTTTAGAAGCGGCTAAATAATTTATTAATTGCTTATAATGTGTATCTGCAATGCTTTCTTGGGCTTTAATTTCTACTATTATTTTATCAAAAACTATAAAATCAGAAAAGTAATAATGAGGTAGGATTATATTTTTATATTTTATCTCAAACTTTTTCTCTTTTTCAAACGGAATGTTGTTTTGTTTTAATTCATAACTCAAAGCATCTTTGTAAACAACTTCTAAAAAACCTTTCCCTAAATTTTTATGCACTTCAAAACAGCAGGCAATAAATGAATAAACTTCCTCCTTATAAAGTAAATTATTTACACTGTATAAACCCTCTGGTTCATTGATCGTAAATATTTCTTCTTCCTTTAAAATAAGTTTTCCGTTGTTTAAGTTTTGTTTAGTGAAATCCGTGAAATTAGTGGCTCTTTTTTAATATAGTTTAATGTAATTCGTTTAATTCGTGGCTCTTTTTTGTATCTATTTTAAATCCAGTTTAGTGTAATTCGTGCAATTCGTGGCTCTTTTTTGTATCTATTTTAAATCCAGTTTAGTGTAATTCGTGCAATTCGTGGCTAAAATAGAAACAGTTATTTAGGCATACCACCGGTCATACCCTTAGGCATGTTACGCATTAATTTGCTCATGGCATTTTTATCGTTCATCATGCGCATCATTTTACGAGTATCTTCAAACTGTTTTAATAATTTGTTTACCTCTTGTATCCCTTGTCCACTGCCTTTTGCAACACGTTGTCTGCGCGAACCGTTCAATAGATCGGGCTTGCTTCTTTCTTCGGGTGTCATACTAAAAATAATGGCTTCAATACCTTTAAAGGCATTTTCATCAATATCCATATCTTTAACTGCTTTGCCAACACCGGGTATCATCCCAACCAGATCTTTAATGTTACCCATTTTTTTAATTTGGTGTAACTGACCTAAAAAGTCATTAAAATCAAATTTATTGGTAGCAATTTTCTTGCTTAATTTTCTTGATTCTTCTTCGTCAAATTGTTCTTGTGCACGTTCAACTAAGGTTACAACGTCACCCATCCCTAAAATACGGTCGGCCATACGTTCAGGATAAAACACATCCAGAGCGTCCATTTTTTCGCCGGTACCAATAAATTTAATGGGTTTATTTACAATGGTTTTAATAGATAAAGCAGCACCACCACGAGTATCACCATCTAGTTTAGTTAAAATAACACCATCAAAATCTAAACGATCGTTAAAGGCTTTTGCAGTATTAACGGCATCCTGACCGGTCATACTATCTACCACAAATAAAATTTCGTTTGGTTTAATTGCTTTTTTAATATCAGCAATTTCATTCATCATTTGCTCATCAACAGCTAAACGACCGGCAGTATCTATTAACACTACGCTATTACCGTTCTCTTTTGCTTGCTTAATAGCAGCTTCGGCAATTTTAATTGGATTTTTTTCTTCTTTATTACTAAAAACCTCTACACCTAATTGCTCTCCTAAAACGTGCAACTGGTCAATAGCAGCCGGACGGTAGATGTCGCAAGCAACCATTAAAGGTTTTTTTCCTTTTTTAGTTTTTAAATAATTAGCAAGTTTACCGGTAAAAGTAGTTTTACCCGAACCTTGTAAACCACTCATTAAAATAATGGTAGGGTTACCGCCTAAGTAGATATCTTCTTTAGCACCGCCCATTAAGGCAGCTAACTCATCGTGTGTTATCTTAATAAGCAATTGCCCCGGCGACACAGAAGTTAAAACGTTTTGCCCTAAGGCTTTTTCTTTTACGGTATCTGTAAATGATTTAGCTACTTTATAGTTAACGTCGGCATCCAAGAGTGCTTTACGCACTTCTTTCATTGTTTCGGCAACGTTTATTTCTGTAATTTTACCTTGGCCCTTTAAAAGTTTAAAGGCACGGTCTAGCTTATCTTGTAAATTATCAAACATGGTACTTTATTTTATAACGAATACAAATTTAGGAAATTGAATGTAATTTTACACGATTAAAGAATGAACCATAAACATTATATGCAATTAGCCCTTGATCTGGCAAAAAAAGGATTCGGGCACGTGGCACCAAACCCAATGGTAGGTTGTGTTATTGTGCATAATGAAATTATTGTTGCTAAAGGATACCATCAAGCATTTGGCGGACCGCATGCTGAAGTGAACGCTATCAATAATTTACCGGTTGAAATTGATTTGGCAGAATGTATACTTTACGTTTCGCTTGAGCCTTGTAGTCATTTTGGAAAAACCCCGCCCTGTGCCGATCTGATCATAAATAAGGGATTCAAAAGAGTGATCATTTGTAATTTAGATCCAAATCCTTTGGTTGCAGGAAAAGGAATTGAAAAATTAAAATCAGCTGGAATAGAAGTAACTTCGGGCGTTTCGGAGCGGGAGGGAAGAGAGTTAAATAAACGTTTTTTTACTTTTTTTGAAAAACAACGACCGTATTATATTTTAAAATGGGCACAAACAGCCGATGGCCTTATTAGTCGTTTGCCGTTACCTGAGAACAGAGAAGAGAATAAGATCACAGGATTAGAAGTTCAAAAACTGGTTCATCGGATGCGGACTGAAGAAATGGGAATTATTGTAGGTAAAAATACTGTTTTAGCAGATAATCCCAATTTAACCAATCGGTTGGCAAAAGGTAACAATCCGGTTAGGATGTTTATTGATAAAGACTTAGAGGTGCCAGAAACTTTTAATATTTATGATGACCAGGCCAAAACGATCGTTTTTAATAGTCAGAAGGACGAAGAAAGGGATACTATTCAGTTTATAAAACTTAATTTTGAATTAAATGTTTTGGAGCAAATTTCTGATAAATTGGTAGAATTAAAGATCCAAAGTGTATTAGTTGAGGGAGGCTTAAGGTTATTGAATGATTTTATACAACAGAATTTATTTGACGAGATATTTGTTTTTGAGAACCCAAAATTAAAGTTTGGGGCAGGATTAAAAGCCCCACAACTAAACTTGGTTGGTAATTTTGTGGTAGTTGGTGAGGATAAATTGTATCGTTTTTTGGGCTAAAAACCGCAAAAAACTATTTTTTAAGAAATTAATTACCAATATTTTGAAATAAATGCCTTTTAATTTTGCTAATTAATATTCTTCTCGTATATTTGCGTCCCTTTTTAAAGGGAAATTTAATTTAGAAAGAAGATTTTATATCATGTCACGTATTTGTCAGTTAACAGGAAAAAAAGCAATGGGTGGAAACAAAGTATCGTTTTCAAATAGTAAATCTAAACGCCAGTTTAAGGTAAATTTAAAACGTAAACGTTTTTTTATTCCTGAAACAGGAGAATGGGTAACTTTACGTGTATCTACTTCGGCTTTAAAAAACATTAACAAAAAAGGTATTAGTGCCTGCATAAAAGAAGCCAAAGAAAATGGCATTTTAGCAGCATAATTTTTAAAAAAGTAAAGCAATGGCTAAAAAAGGTAATAGAATTCAAGTAATTTTAGAGTGTACAGAGCACAAAGAAAGCGGAAAGCCGGGAACGTCTCGTTACATTACGACTAAGAACAAAAAGAACACTACGGAGCGTATTGAATTAAAAAAATACAATTCAGTGTTAAAGAAAATGACTGTTCATAAAGAAATTAAATAACAATTACGTTTTTTGAGAAAAGTTTTTTGTTGTATGATTTTAAAAATGGCATCAAAAAACAAGTATCAAACAACCAATAACAATTAAATAAAATGGCAAAGAAAGTAGTTGCAACGCTAAAAAGCGGAAAAGGTAAAGATTTTACAAAAGTTATTAAAATGGTTAAATCGCCAAAAACTGGTGCTTATGGCTTTAAAGAAGAAATCGTTCACAACGATCACGTTGCTGATTTCTTGAAGTCGAAATAAGTTAACGATCATTTAATTAAATTATTAAAAGAAATTCTTTCCTTTAACTGGAAAGAATTTTTTTATTTAATGATGTTCGTATTTAGTATTTAAATAAAAGGCTAAAATATCCCAATAAAAAAAATGAATTTTTTCTCAAAATTATTTACCAAAGAAAATAAGGAGAGTCTGGATAAGGGCTTAACTAAAACCAAAGAAAGTTTTTTTGGTAAAATTACTAAGGCACTTGCCGGTAAAAGTACCGTTGATGCTGATGTATTAGATAATTTAGAAGAGGTTTTAATTACTGGTGATGTTGGGGTAAGTACAACTTTAAAGATCATTAAACGCATTGAAGAGCGCGTTAAAAAAGATAAATATGTTGGAGCCGATGCGCTTAATACATTATTAAAAGAAGAAATATCCGGTTTATTGCTTGAAAATAGCAGCAACCAAGGACCATCAGATTTTTCGGAGCCATTAAAAAATAAACCACACGTTATAATGGTGGTGGGTGTTAATGGTGTTGGTAAAACAACCTCAATTGGAAAAATTGCTTATCAATATAAATTAGCAGGTAAATCGGTAATATTAGGAGCAGCAGATACATTTAGGGCTGCAGCGGTTGAGCAATTAACTATTTGGAGCGAACGAGTAGGGGTGCCAATCGTTAGTCAGGGTATGGGTGCCGATCCTGCCAGTGTAGCTTTTGATACATTAAGCAGTGCAAAAGCAAAAGATGTTGACGTAGTAATTATAGATACAGCGGGACGTTTACATAATAAAATTAACTTAATGAATGAGTTAACTAAAATTAAAAGCGTAATGAAAAAAGTATTGCCGGATGCTCCACACGAAGTACTTTTGGTATTAGATGGCAGCACCGGACAAAACGCCATAGAGCAATGTAAGCAGTTTACAGCTGCTACCGATGTAACGGCTTTAGCAGTTACAAAATTAGACGGTACCGCTAAAGGTGGCGTTGTGATTGGTATTTCTGATGAATTTAAAATTCCTGTAAAATATATTGGTGTTGGCGAAAAAATGACCGACCTACAAGTGTTTAACTCTGTTGAGTTTGTAGATAGCTTGTTTAGATCTTAATAATTTTTTTGATTTTTTCTAGATACAAGTTTTCTTTTTTTTGAATTTGTGACGATTTTTAATTCAACATCATTCTTTAATTAAAAATAAATTCCCATCTTTTTTGTAAATTAGTATCTATAAATGAAAACAACATTTTTAACACTACTACTTGTGCTTTCCTTTTCAACTTTTTCAGTTGCGCAAACAGAAAAAGAGGAGGCTAAAAAAGCATTCATGGAAATTGTGAGCTGCTATTTTAAAAAGGATTGCGCAAAATTTTACTCCTATTTTAATGATTCGGTTACTCTATTGAACCAGAATACAAATGAGCGCATGAGTTCTAGATCATTAATTAATAAAAAGAAGTCGTGTGAAAGCTTTGCGAAGTATATCGAAAAAACTAAATCATTAGATAAATATTTAAATAATTATTTAGTTGCCGTAATGAATAATAGCGAGTATACTACGCCTGATAGGATGGCATTAAAAAAATATTTTTTCGAAATGTCGGGCTCGCCAATGTGCTTGATGCGCGTTAATGCCTTTAATACATTTTTTACTAAAAATGATTATTTGGTAATAGGAGATATTCCGAAAGAAAAGAAACCGGAAAATTTTGTTGGATCCCCCTACATTTTAATGCTGAGAAAAACTAAAGCAGGTTGGAAAATTTCGGCATTAACAGAATAATAATTAAACTATTTTTAAACAAGTATAGTAAAAAATGAAAATTAAAAATAATAGCGTAACTCTTATAGCGATTAGTTTACTATTTGTTGTTTCTTGTACAAACCATTCTCAATCCGAAAAGAAAGTTGAGTCAGATTCAACCATTTCTACAAGTGGCGAATTATTAAATCAACGATCTTTTGAAGTAAGCACAGCCGGAGATACAACAAATATTAGGGACGAAAACGGTTTAAAGCAAGGGCTTTGGATCACAAACACAGGTATTTTACTCTCTAATGGCGGTATTAAAAAGGATTCTGTTTATTATAAAGACGGACAGATCCAAAAAAAATAATAAGCCTTTCTGCATTCAAATGCGTATCTTAGTAGAATATATACTAAAAAAAAATTCAATTGACATTCGACGATTTTAATTTTGAAAGTTCTTTATTAGAAGGACTTTATAGCATGGGTTACAAACAACCCACACCCATACAAGAACAAGCAATACCCGTAATTTTAGACAATAAAGATCTTATTGCCTGCGCTCAAACCGGTACAGGAAAAACAGCCGCTTATCTTTTACCTATCATAAATCATATTTTACACGCCCCAACACGACACTTAAATACCTTAATTATTGCTCCCACACGCGAATTGGTTGTTCAAATAGATCAGCAAATTGACGGAATGGGATATTTTTGTTCAGTAGGTTCAATGGGCATTTATGGTGGAAACGATGGTATGACTTGGGAAAAACAAAAACGCGCTTTAAAAGAAGGGGTTGATATTGTTGTTGCCACGCCGGGCCGTTTAATTTCATTATTGCAAGCAAAGGATATTAATTTTGAACACCTGCAACATTTGGTTTTAGATGAAGCTGATAGAATGCTGGACATGGGCTTTTTTGATGACATTAAAGCGATAATTAGTTATTTGCCTAAGAATCGTCAAACTATTTTGTTTTCGGCAACCATGCCTCCTAAAATGCGTTTATTGGCAAACGAAATTTCTAATAATCCCGAGCAAATTAATATTGCTATTAGTAAACCTGCTGCAGGTATTGTTCAACAAGCTTATTTAGTTTTTGACGGACAAAAAGAAGCTTTATTAAAAAGTATTTTAAAGAATGATGATTATCAATCGGTAATTATTTTTTCTTCTACCAAAGAAAATGTAAAACAGTTAGAGAAAAATTTAAGAAATATTGAAGGTTCAATTAAAGGTTTTCACTCTGACTTAGAGCAAGCAGAGCGCGAAGAAATTATGCGCGATTTTAAGGCAAAGAAATTACGTATTTTAATTGGTACCGATATTTTATCACGCGGTATTGATGTAGACGGAATTAGTTTGGTGGTTAACTTTGATGCTCCCGGAGATCCTGAAGATTATATTCACCGTATTGGTAGAACAGCAAGGGCATCTAAAGCCGGAGTTGCGATTACTTTCATCAATCAATACGATCAACAAAAGTTTGGACGCATAGAAGCATTAATGGGCTTTGATGTAGTTAAAGTGCCATTGCCCACTGAGTTAGGAGAAGGACCTATTTACAATCCAAGTGCCGTTGTTAAAAAGCCTACAAAATTTGGCGCTAAACCTCATAAAAGAATTCACAAGGATAGAAAAGATAGAAAGTAATTTTTTTACAATGTCTTGAAAATAAAAGCGATTTATTTTATCCCTTAGAAAAAGGGAGTTAGAGGTATTTCAAAAGAAACTTTATTTTCAAGGCTATCATATTTCCTCCTCCTCCCGATAGATATCGGGACTTCGGACACCTCCTCAAATAGGAGGGTACTGTGTTTGCTCCGGTTTGAATTTTAATATCATAACATCATAACAGCTATTTCTTTAAAGCTTCTTTAATTTCAACTAACACATTTTTGATATCGCGAAGTAATTCCTCGTTGTTCAATGAACCTTTGCTATCATTAACTGAACCTGTGACCTGATATTTTTCCTTCATTACTTTTTCGCGTTGGTTCAATATTTCTAACTTAAAATGTTCTGCGTCATTTATTCCAAGCATACTCATCATGTTATTGTGATGTTGTCCGCCACCTCCGGCTGTTTCAATTCGTATTAGTGTTAATCCAAAATAACGTAAAATTGGTCCGCCATAAAACGAAAGATCCTGAATGCTCTCCAAAGGAATTGTTTTTTCAATATGAAAGATAATGCCTTTTGAAAAGCGTAAATTTTTTGTTGTTAGATCACATTCAAGTGTATTAAAAAACTTTGTACTAATCCAGTTACCTAAACCTAAGAGCCAAAAGGGCAGGAGTATCCAGCCAATAACCGAAACGATTAAATAGAATAAAACCACTAAATAAATGTATGTTTTAACTTTTGGGTTAAAGCTTGCTTTGTTTAATACGACCTCGTTTTCTATCATGATCTTTTATTTTTAATTCTATTGATCTTTGACCCATATTAATTGTTACTTCGAGCGGATTTTGATGGCTCTCGGGAGAAAGCGTAAACATCTCTCGACTCCGCTAACAAGGCACAACTTATTATCGCATCAATACCATTTTTCCAAAATCCTTTACAAAAAACTTATCTGCGGAGTTTCCTGCTTTTTCTATATCGCTTCCATTTAATTTGGTAACTATTTTGTATAAGTAAACCCCATTAGCTAATCTATCACCATATTCATCTTTTCCGTCCCAGGCATAATCAGTAATATTTCGGCCAATATGCAAATTGCCTAGTTCAGAGCGTTGTATTTCTCTAACTATTTTTCCGGTAATGGTCATTATTTGTACGGTAAATACTTCCGGTACTTCGCTACCCGTTAAAGTAAATACAAATTTAGTACTTGTGCTAAATGGGTTAGGGTAGTTTAACACATTAGTAACCGTAGGCTTATTATTTATTTCAAATTGTATTTTATAATCCTGTGTACCTGAATTGTTTTTGCTTCTATCCTTAGCTTGTACAATTAACATGTATTTGCCATCCACCGCAAAGTTTGGATTGTAATTGATACTGCAACTGTTCTTTGGCAAATTAGCAGGAGTAAATTGCAAACCCTGTGCAAAATAAATGCGTTGTTGGTTGCTTTGATTAGGCGCTTTAATAAATACAGAAAAAGATCCGGTATCATTTAAAGCTAAAAATCTATTTTCATCTTTTAGTGTGACTAAAATATTAGGTTTTGCAGATACAATATCGCCATTCAATATCCTAATTCCATCAAATGTTACGTCTAGCAATGGATTGGTAACATCCTTATTAACTTTAAAAGAATATCTTCCTATATTATTGAATTGGGTTTGTTCTTTTTGGTATTTAGAATTTGTGGTTGGATTTACATAGATCCACAATGCATTATTTCCGGCTAATTGAAAACTGTTTATTTTTACAGTATCAATAAAAACTTGATTAGGAACAAATGGTTTTGATTTCATTTTTTGAGGAAGCGGGGATTGGTTACGATTGTTATCCTCTATCCAATAGGTAACCACTAAACTGTCATCAAAATTTTTAACTCCAATGTTTTCTATTGGAAATTTAAAGGTCACCTCATCACCTTCTTGCAAAGTATCGTTAATACTCTCAAAGCCTTTTAACGGGTTTATGGCGCATTCAGGAGCTTCGTCATAAATTATCTGCCATTTTTTTAATTGGGGAGCGGTAGCATTTATTTTATCTTTCATAAAAGCTACTAATTTTAAATACGGATGAGTTTGTGCATTGGCATAATTATATAGTGCTAAAACATCTGTGCTATCTTGTATAAAAGTTTGCAGCGTATCAATTTGGCCGTTAGTTTTTATCCCAACTAATTTTAAAATTGTGGTATCACCGGCTAAAGCATCTAAACTTTTTACACGCCAATGTAAACTGTTCCATTTATATGCAGGTCCTATAATTTCCGAAGCAATATATCCGTTACTCCATCTGGTGGTAATACTATCATTTAAGGTAATGATCGATTTTTTATTGGTGCCTTTTACCTCATTACCCTGGCCGGCGATCATTCCCTTTTTTCCGAATAAAATATACGGCACAGTGTCAGCAGTGGTACGAATAGATACTGCCCCAAAACTTTCGAACGCATTGTAAAGACTGTTACTATAGCTTGTTATTTCTGCATAGGTTCCATTTGTAGCCCCCATAGTGTAGGCTAAAATATAATTATTGTTTGGAATTGCATTAATAAAACTTTCCATGGAAGTTTTCCAATTTGTAAAACCACAATAATTACTTGCTCCAAAAGAATATACATGTAATACTTGATTATCCACACAAACACAGTTACTATATGTTCCAGGACCGGCCGCAGGCCAATTTACACTCACCACATCATCGGGCTGCCCGCTTATTGAATCAAATACTGCAAAATTCCAGCCATCCGGTGCACAGCCCCAACTCGAAAGCGTTAGGTTATTAAAAAAGAAATTGATGCTAGTAGGAAAAATGTTTGGTTGTATACCATTTCTACATGCGATGCTTTGTTTATTATTTTCAAAAGCAAATTTGCGTAATGCTTTTTTGTAGTTTACAAATTGATATTGATCATTCTTAAATTGATGAAAATGTGCTTGTGCCCAGCCTCTTTTTATGCCAATGGTTTGAAAAGAACTCTCTCTCCATAAAAAGGGAGTAGAGGCTTGTGTGCTATCTCTGCTTACACGCCAAAAATATACTGTGCTATCTGCAAATGGTAAAT
This sequence comes from Flavobacteriales bacterium, assembly GCA_040382975.1. Classification (GTDB taxonomy): domain Bacteria; phylum Bacteroidota; class Bacteroidia; order B-17B0; family Aurantibacillaceae; genus Aurantibacillus. Next base: position 5,479 of record JBEIEI010000042.1, on the reverse strand, counting down.
TTACATTCCACTCTAAAACTCCTCCGCTGCTGGTTATTAAAGTGCTTTGGATCGGATTTAAAAATTTATCGCAGGTATCTAACTGAAAACGATAGGTTGCAGTAGGCGCAAATGGATCGGTTGTTGAAGCTTTTAAAGTTATTGTATTTGTTTTTGGTACAATTGCATATTTGTATGGATAAACAGGAACTATATCGCCTCCGGGAATAAAAATATCTACGGTTCCAATTGTACTGTTATTCGTTTCAATACTTTCACCAATTTCATTAAACTCATCTAATTTTATTTTAAATTTGTTTAAGCCTATACCTCTGTTAAAGTCTATTTGAGTAAATAGCACCAAACTGTCTTTAAACAGTGGCGCTTTTATTCTTTTAAAGATTATACTCGAATCACCATTTGGAAAAAAACGTTCAACTTTCACAAATATCGAATCACCAACAGCTTTACCAATATTTTTCATGTTAATTACAAGGCCCAAGGAGTCGGTATATTTTTTTGTATTAAAAATAACATCGCTGTTTTTTAGCTGATAATCCGGTAACGCGCCTACACTTATTTTTAAAGATGGATCACCGTGTAAGGTCATGTCTAGACTGGTGAACTGCGTTATCTTATCAACTGTGTTAGCATTATTTTTTGCTGCCTCCTTTATTATATCACCAATACCCTGATTATACTTTGTTTTTGAAATTGCATCATAAAACCAACTATTATATGCGTTTAATGCATGAACAAAACCTATAGAGGTAGCGGCTAAAAATCCAATACTTCCTTTTTGGTTTGAAAAAACAAAACGCTCACTTACAGATTTTCTGCCGGGAATATGAATATTGCCTGAATAACAAGAGTTGGCAATAACAAACGGATATTTACCGGTGTTATTATAAATTTCCGGATCATCAATTGCCTGATCAAAACCTTGCTCTGATCCATGTCCGAAAAAGTTAATTAAAGCAGCTCCATTACTTATTATTCCTTTTATGCTATCGCTAATAGAAGTTTGAATGGGTGCTGTTGTGTTTTTTTTAAAGGTATATACATCCCCGCCAAATAGAGTGTCTTTAATAATGGATTCGTAACTAGCCATGTAGGTAGACAAAATATTTGCTAAGGCAGGTTCATCACCACCTACAAAATGAAGAACGCTTTTTTTCCAATCCGCCGGAGGAGAACTTTCGTGTTGTTGAACTTTTGCTAAATAAATAGTTACATCATTATTCGTTAATGCCGCAATTCTTCCTATTGGAATTTCGGGCATAAATGTGTTAAGATTAGTTGAAGATAAAACAGAGGTTAACAAATTGTCGCAACTAGGAATACCCATAGTTGGAACTAAGTTTAAGTATTGTGTAGATGAGCCTAGCGCATCGTTACCAACACCTTTGCCAATTAAAAAAATGTATTTAGGAGCATTACTTAAACTGTCTTTTAAGTAATTACAAAAATTCTTTATGGCAATAGGGTGTTTATTTATCCCGTAACCAAATTGTTCGTAGAGTTCCTCAATATTTGCTGTTATTACATTATATGAGCCACCTGCAATGCTTTGTCGGTAATTTTTATAAGCAATTGCACCATTTTGTAAACTTTTTGGATAAATGATCACAAAGGGTTTACTTGCGGGTGAGTTTTTAAAATTTGTAAATGCGCCGGTTTGATTTACCTTTATTAAGCTTGTAATAGCAATGGTTTGCGATTCGGCAGACAGGATACAAAGTTTTCTTCCCAAACCATTTGGAATAACGGCTCTTACTTGTGAGGCAGCTATTTTAGTTGTAATTCGTTTATTATTACTAATGTCGTATAACAGAATGTTAGCAGAGCTCGCAATATTAAAATTAGAAAAATTATAAAAAGTTTTTGGAAAAGTAGCATTATTATCGATATATAATTTATAAAACGATTTGTTGTTTAGGTCAAGATATTGCGGGTGATAAAAATGAATATAATGCAACATGGTTGTGTTAACAGTTGTAGGGAAAAGTGGAGATGCAATTGAACTTAAACTGATGTTGGTATTATTGTTTGTGTTTTGAGAATTTAAGGTGAAGGTTTTGCGTACCGGCAAAAATCCTTTAAATAGTGTATCTGCTAATTGTACGCTTAAATTATTTTGATCAGTAAAAAAAGTTTTTATTTGATGGTCTTTATTCACACTAAAATCATTACTCATGCCGGAATAATTGATAGAAACAATAATTGGCAAGTTAGAGGTTGTGTATGTATTTAGGTTTGAGAAAGAGGTTGTTATCATACTTCCTTTTGTGAACGCAGCACCTCTACCTTCTGCTTGAGTATAGCGTGGATCGCTTGCATCGGCAGAATACTCTTTTACCATATTATAACTTGTATTAGGTGAAAATATGTTTTCTGAGTAAAAATAATTACCCAAAGGGTATGCCGCAGAGTTGGTATCTGTTTCTAAAGCGTAACGCTTATTAGTAGTTAAATTATTTAAACTTAAAAAACCATAAAGTGTATCGTTAAACAGTGGGGCGTAAGGATTTGGGAGGTAATTTATGCCTGTATAAATTAATGAGTCAAAATCGCCCATTGCCGGGCTACCATAAAATTCTAAATAATCACCGGTGTTTATTTTATTATCACTTTCGCCATTAATGAAAAGATGATTTTCTTTTCCTTTAATGATCAATTGAAAGTTCTTAGGGTTAATGGTATTTAAATTAAAATAATTGGATAGAGTTGCAGAATCAATTCTATAAATACCCTCTTTTGCAATAGGAAATTTAAAATATTGTTGAGAATAATTTATCCACCCATTACCATAATTTTGAGCTTTTATGGTAAATCCAACAAAAAGAAATATGCTTATTGCGAGTAGTTTTCTCACTTGTTCATTTTTTTATTGATATCAATTTTTAATGAAAAAATATTTGAGTACAATGCAATAGATCTATCACCTATGTCAGTTAAAGCGTAGTCAAGAGTAAATATTTTGTATTTAACGCCTACGCCAAAGTTGGGTTGAAATGTAGTTATGTTTTTTGTCGCATTGTCATTTAATTGTTTTTGGATATTCCCGATTCCGCCACGTAAATAAATAAAGCCTTTGTAACCTATCTCTGTTCCTAATGCAGGCTCCATACTCCATAAATTACTTTTTACCACGGTGTTTCTTTTTCCGTCAAATGTGTTTATTAAATTTAATTCACCCAAAACAGAGATCCTGTCTTTCCAAAATAAAAAGGTTCTTGCCGCGCCTAATATTAATTTTGGAGCAGTAACTTCAACAGATGAAGAAGGTATTTCGTTACCCGTTTGCTGAAATGTGGCAATGTCCTTTTCACTTAAGTTATAACTCCAAGCGTTAAAGGTTCCGGTTACATCTCTCGCCAAGGCGGCAAATTTCCAATCCTTGTAATTGTATTTTGCGCCGGCATCTAATCCAAATCCCCAGGCACCACCAAACTCACCAAGTTTACGACGGATAATTTTGAAATTTCCACCTAATTCAACCCCTTTTAATTGCGGAATGTTGCGCGCATAACTTAATAAAGCTGCAAAATCAACCGCATTAAATGTTGTAATTCGATTATAATCAACATTGCCATTAGCATCAACAAGGTCTAAGGTATTTGGTATATTATCAACCCCAAAACGTAAAATAGAAATACCGGCTACGCTATTACTGTCAATTCTTTTCGAAACTCCAATATAATCATACTTTGCAATGCCGGCAAAGTATTCGGCGTGCATTAAACTTACTTCAACATCACTTTTTTGTTTTAATAACCCGGCTGGATTCCAGTAACCGGAGTTAACTCCTTCCACGCTGGTAATGTTAGCATTTCCCATACCAAGGGCTCTGGCACCAACGCCAATATTTAAAAATTCGTTACTGTATTTACGAAATTGAGCCTTTAAGGCTATTGAAAAAAAGACTAAAAGAGAAAAAAGAAATTTTTGCATATCCAATTATTAAAATTAAGCTAAAAAAATGAAATTACACTCTATTTTAACGAATTAATTGCTATTTTATTGTTGAAAAAATTAGCTAAAAATGTGGTGTATTTGTTTGCTCCTAAATGGTTTAAATGGTAATGATCAATAAAGAGCTTTCTATTATTACGGAAAGGTAGCGAGGAGAGGTCGTAATAGTTAATATCATGGATCTTGGCAATATTATTTAATTGCAAAACAATTTGTTTTTTATTTAAAAGGTCTACCTGTCCAGCGGCAAAAGTTGGCGAACTTAAAAGAGTGATTTTTGTATTATTCTGCTTGCAAATGGTTATTATAGAATCTAAATAATTTCGATTGTGGATATTGAAGTAAGCGTTATGGGGCTCGATATGGACAAATGTTAAACTTGGCCTGAGCGATTCTTTAAAATATCCTTTGTAATATAAACTGTCTATTTGATTGGGAATGTTTAGCCAACCATGAATGCTCGTGCTTAGGTTCTTAAAACCTATGTATGGCCAAGAATAATAAGGGTTGTAATAAAAATAAGGCATACGGCCATCAATTTTAGAGAATTCAGTTAACAAAGTTTTGTTTTCCAGAAAAGGGAAATAATTGTTAAAATTTTTTATTTCATTGTTTTCATATTTTAAAAAAAGATAGTCAATTTCATAAATTAAATATTTAGGTGCGCTGCTATTTACTAAATAGGCTTTTAACGCAGCAAATGCTACTTGCGGGGTGGCCCCGGCAAGACTTAAATTAAATGAATTTTTTTTGGTTAAACTGTCAAATAAAAAAGTGTTATAATGCATTTCTGCACGCGACGAACCTAGAAAAACAACATTAAAATTATTTTTTTCAAAAAAGGCGGTTTTGTATTTAGCATAATAGCCTTTTTGTTGTTTCAATAATCCATAGTAATGCAAATAACGTAAACCATAGAGTAGAGAGGTGACAATTAAAAAATATGTAATTATTCGTTTTATCAAAACTGAAAATAAATAAAGGTGTTGGCCGAAAAATTACCAAGTGTGAAAATTAAAACTATAAATAGTATAAAAACCAAGGGTTTTAATATAGAATAAACTGTTTTATTTTTATTTATTATTGCATATTCCTCGTTTATTTCCTTAATGAAAAGAATAACAATTAATAAAAATATAATAAAAAAATAAAGTCTATCCTGATGATTTAACAAGGAGTTGATCATGAAATTTTCCTTTGATAAAGAAAAGATCTTACTATAAATTGCCCTCAAATCCAACAAGTTGTTTGCTCTGAATGCAATAAGTGAAAGGGTGTGAAAACCTAATAAATACAGTCGTCCTATAACGCCAGGAACTTTAATAGTAGGAAACATTTTATTTAAAAAGATCTCTAAAATATATAAAAGCCCATGCATGGTGCCCCAAATAATAAATGTAAAGTTTGCACCATGCCAAAAACCACTAATTACAAATACTAAAAATATGTTTATAAGCCATCTGTTATAACTAACTCTGCTTCCGCCTAAACCAATGTATAAATAATCTCTAAACCAGGTTGTAAT
>JBEIEI010000041.1:0-16066 GCA_040382975.1 Flavobacteriales bacterium | reverse complement strand
TGGATTTTTGTTGAATTTGGGTCAAACGGCTTTGTCCGCTATTAAAATAAATAGTAATGGTCGTGTCTTGCCCAAAGGTCAGCAAACTTGTAAAAAGTAGTACGAAAAGTGGAATTATTTTTTTCATTAATGTCTGTCTAATAATTGGCGCTAATTAACATATAGGACTAGCTTTATCATACTTATCTTGCTGTTTTTGCAAGATTTGGGAATGTTTTTAACCCTTACGGTTTTGTAAATATAATTCATTTTATCTTTTTATTATTAATGGATTTAAGTAAATGCTACTAAAATAAAAAAAGACCACCAATTCAATTAAGAAAAGGCAGCCTCATTTAAACAAATCTCTTTAACAATTACCCACGCATTTATTTAGGATACATGCCATGTAAGAAGATTGAAAGGTCTCAAATTTCAATAATTACTTCTTACAATAGGGCTAAGCTTATTCTGCAGGTGCAGCTTCGGCAGCTAATGCAGCTTTAATTTTATTTTCTATTTCTTCTGCAAGATCCGGATTTTCGGCAAACAATGCTTTAACCGCATCACGCCCTTGTCCTAATTTTGTATCTTCATAACTAAACCATGATCCTGCTTTTTTAATGATGTTTTTTTCTACACCAATATCAATGATCTCTCCAACCTTACTAATTCCTTCTCCAAAAATGATATCAAATTCTGCCATACGAAATGGCGGTGCTAATTTATTTTTGATAACCTTAACACGTGCACGGTTTCCTGTAACAACATCACCATCTTTTAACTGACTAATTCTTCTGATGTCTAAACGAACAGATGCGTAAAATTTAAGAGCATTACCACCGGTAGTAGTTTCGGGGTTACCAAACATGATACCAATTTTTTCGCGTAACTGATTAATAAATATACAGCAGCAGCCGGTTTTATTTATTGTACCTGTTAATTTACGTAAGGCCTGACTCATTAAACGAGCCTGTAAACCCATTCTGCTATCACCCATTTCACCTTCTATTTCGGCTTTTGGCGTAAGGGCAGCAACGGAGTCTACCACCACAAGATCAACTGCACCGCTACGAATTAAATTATCAGCAATTTCTAATGCCTGCTCACCATTATCCGGTTGAGATATTAAAAGGCTTCCTGTATCTACTCCTAATTTTTCTGCATAAAAACGATCGAAAGCATGTTCTGCATCAATAAAAGCAGCAATACCTCCCGCTTTTTGAACACTTGCAATAGCGTGTATGGCTAATGTTGTTTTGCCTGATGATTCTGGCCCGTATATTTCTACAACACGACCTTTTGGTAAACCACCAATACCAAGGGCAATATCTAATCCAAGCGAACCTGTAGAGATAGCTTCAACAGCTTCAATTTTGGTGTCGCCTAATTTCATGATGGTGCCCTTACCATACGTTTTTTCTAATTTGTCTAAGGTTAGTTGAAGCGCTTTTAATTTTTCAGAGTTAACAGTTTTTTTCTCTGTTGCCTCCATTACTTCTTCTGAGTTTTTCTTTGCCATGATATTTCTTTTTTATTGATTACGCTTTAAATAAAGTTAGGGTTTGTATTTTCTATCTTCTCTATCATCCTGCACTTTTTACCCTAACTTATGCACAAATGTATGTGGTATTTGTAGCAACCTCTTGCTACGATTTGTAGTATTTAATAAAAAAGTTATTTTCACCCGAAAAGCCTTATATTTAAGGTATAGACTATAATTATGAATAAACTAACTACGGCAATTTTAACTTTGGGTGTATTATCTTTTAACGCTCAAAACAACTCCAAAATAACAGGCGTTGTTAATATGAAAGAAAAAATGGATGCTAAAAATCGCATCTCTATTGATAAAGATAACGCATCACAAAAAAAAGCAGGATTACAAACCACCTCTAATCATTCTATAGCTGAAAAAGGTGCAGCAAGTGTATCAAGTTTTACGAGTTTTTCTAGTTCATTTAATATTTACGGAGTTCTTTCGAGTTACTCAAAACCATTGCATTATAATGATAATATAAATACTGTTTCGTTCATTCAACGTAAAAGCGCAAGCTATATTGGTGTTCCGAATGATAACACGGGTGTTATTGTAGCAATGATATCAGCTAATTGGGGAGTAAATTGGGATAGTACTTGTATTTATAGCGATGCAACAAATCCTGGTCGCTACCCGCAAGGCGCTGTATAAAGCGCTCCGGGCAATACCAATATCGCTAATGCCTACGTTGTAGGCTCGGGCCCAACTGTTGGTGGAAATTCTCTTTGTATCCAAATCCTGCCAGTCAAACTTGTTTTGTTGAATTGAATGTAGTAACTAATTTAGATCTTGAGATTTCGATTTTAAATTATTTAGGACAGACAGTGAAACAAAAAAATCACAAAGCCCAATATGGTAGTAATAAAATTGACTTGGATCTGAGAAATATAAAAAGCGGAATTTATTTTGTAAACATTAAAAGTGGAAACAGTACCTCAACTAAAAAGTTGATCGTAGAATAAAACCTAATACATTTTAGCCACTAATTACACGAATTAACACTAATTACTTTTAAAAAGGGTTAGTGAGAGTCAGTGAAATTAGTGGCTTTTTTTATGCGATTGGAATATCTTTTTTCAATTTAGGGCAATCAACCTCCGGCTTTTTTTGCTTTGTAGCCTTCTTTAAGAAGTAATAAAATAATTTTTTCGCGATGATCGCCCTGAATCAATATTTCGCGATCTTTTACTGTGCCGCCAACACCACACTTTTGTTTTAATAATTTTCCGAGTAATTCTATATCGCCGGTTTTGCCTGTAAAGCCATTAATTCTGCTTACAAATTTACCACCACCAAGTCTGTCTAGATAAACTTTTAATTGCTGCTGGTTAGGCTTTAGCGTTACATCATCATTCTCTTCATCCTCTTCACCGGGATTAAAATTAGGGTTTGTAGAATATACAAGGCCTCCGTTCTTATCTTTTTTACTCATCGCTTAAACTTTAAAATAAATACAGTTAATAGTATTGTCATGATAATTAAAAAAGAAAAAAAGAAAAAGGGCATTTTAGTTTTTTCTATTTCGGATAAAGAATTAGTGTTGATCTTATCTTCAATAAAATTAGTTTCAAGGTTAATTTCTTTATTTACTTTTTCTAAACTGTCTTTTAAATGTGTAAATTGTTTTAATGCTGATAAAGAAGCCGCGAAATTATTTTCTAATTCGTAATATTCCGAATAAGCTTTAAATGATTGGATCTTAGCTGCCAGATAATTAAATTTTAAAATAATACTGTCGGCTATTTTAAGACTTTTAATTGCTTCTTGAGCTTCTTTCTTTTTGATATAAGCAACAGCAATGTTTAAATAGCTATCAGCCATTTCCATTTCGTTATCCATTAATTCTTTTACTTTAATAGAGTTGTAGCTATTCGCTATTGCAGCATCAAAATCCTCTTTAATGGTATTAATTACCGCTAAATTATTTAAACACGAAGCCTGCATTTCATAATCGTTTCTTTTTTTGGAATTGGATAAAGCTCTGTTAAAATAATTTTCGGCCACATTTATCATTTTTAGCTCAGTGCTCAATACACCTAAATTTAAAAGACAATTGTCTATTTGAATGGGTAAGTTTAATTCGTTATTTATTTCAATGGCTTTTAAATAGGCTTCTTCGGCAAATTTGTATAGGGTTAATTCTGAATAAATATTTCCAAGATTTGTTTGACTTAAGGCAATTCCTTTTTTATCGTTTATCAAAGTCCTTAATGCCAATGCAATTTTGTGGTAGGTTAAAGCCTTATTAAGATCACCTTTGCGGTAGAACAAGATCCCCAATAAATTATTTGCCTTTGCTGTATATAAGGGTAAACCTGCTTTTTGAGCATACAATTCTGCTTCTTTGGCGCAATCGTAACTGTATTGTGCGTCAACACTTCTGTTTGCAAATCCTTCTTTATAAAAGAGATTAACTCTATCGGTATCTGTTGGAAGTTCTATTACAGCAATTTTTAGTGAATCAAAATTTTGCCCATTAATGTTTAATAAGTTGATCAAAAAAAGTATACTAAAAAGTAGTCTCACAATAATTCAAATATATACATTTATAAATAAAATTTAAACAAACTATTTAATATGATCAAGTACTTAATGTATCAAAAAAACCCGGCATCTCATTATGTTTATATTGATATGTTCATTGATTCAATTAATCAAGATACACTTCAACTGCAATTGCCGGCTTGGCGCCCGGGCAGATATGAATTGGGTAATTTTGCCAAGAACGTTAAGCGCGTAGATGTTTTTAGCGAAACGAATGAAGCTCTTTCTTACAAAAAATTAACCAAAGATCTTTGGGAAATAAATACAAAAGGACAGGCTAAAATAAAAGTTACCTATAGTTACTATGCGGCAGAATTAAATGCAGGCGCTTGTTATGCCGATACAATGCAACTTTATATTAACCCTGTGCATTGCTGTATGTATATTGTTGGGCGCCAAAATGAAGAGCATCAGGTTGAATTAACAGTGCCTGAAAATTATAAAATTGTTTGTTCGTTAAAGCAAACAAACAATACATTAATTGCCGGTAATTTTGAAGAGCTGGTTGATTCGCCTTTTGTGGCTTCTCAAAAAATTCAAAGTGATGTTTATGAAGTTAACGGCATAAAATTTTATTTACATTTTATTGGTGAGTGTAAACCGGACTTTACTAAAATAAAAAATGATTTTTCTGCTTTCACAAAAAAGCAAATAGAATTTTGGAAAGGGTTTACAACAGATGAATATCATTTTATTTTTCAAGTGTTACCTTTTAAATTCTATCATGGAGTAGAGCATGTTAAAAATACCGTTATTGCTATTGGTCCGGGTTATGCCATAAATTCCGGAAAAACTTACGAGGATGTTTTGGGTGTAAGTTGTCACGAATTATTCCATTCTTGGAACATAAAAACAATTCGTCCGATAGAAATGATGCCTTATGATTACACGAAAGAAAATTATGCAAGAACGGGTTATGTTTACGAAGGGTTTACTACCTATTATGGTGATAAATTATTGTTAAGCAGTAAGGTGTTTGATCTTGAACAATATTTTGAAACCTTACAAGAACGATTAACAAAACATTTTCATAATTACGGTCGCTATAATTTAAGTGTGGCCGATAGTAGTTGGGAGACATGGCTGGATGGCTATGTGCCGGGCGCGCCTTATCGTAAAACAAATATTTATGATGAGGGTAGTTTAATTGCATTTATGCTGGATGTAAAAATATTGCAGGCCACACAAAATAAACGTTCGTTACGAGAGGTGTGTGTGTTGCTTTTTGGTCGTTTCGGTAAAAAAGGAATGGGATATACTGAAAATTCGATAATTGATCTGGTAATGAAGTAAGCGGAATTGATCTTTCACATTTCTTTAAAAACTTTATTTACTCACCACAAGATTTTGAATTTGAATTGAATGTTTGCTTTGAATATTTAGGAGTTGAGTTTGTAAAAGAAGCTAGCGCCTCTATTTGCGAACATAAGTATGGTTTTAAAGTAATTGATAACGGACCTAACAATAAAGTAAGTTTGGTAGCACCCTATTCTCCGGCATGGAAAGCAGGGTTGTTTAATGGTGATGAAATTTTGGCCGTGAACGGAATAATTCTGAAAAACAATTTTAATAACTGGCTGAATTATTTTGATGATAAGGATGAAATTATTCTCACTGTAAATTCAGCCGAGCAATTAAAAACTATTTCTTTGCAAAAGGATAAAAAAGGAAATACCTATTTTATCAATCCTATTTTAAAGTTAAAAAACAACGAATCTGAACAAAAGGTAAATTTTAATGCCTGGATAGCTTATTAAAACGTGAAAAATAAACTAATGTTAAAAACTTTTACGAATTCTATAAGCATTATTTTAAAAATTGGTTTAAATTCAATGATTATTAACCAAAAAAATATATAAAATGGAAGAAACAACACAATCAAACGGTGGCGGTGAAGCCGCAAAAAGACCGGTATTTTTAACGGTATTATGTATTTTATCTTTTGTTGCAGCTGGTTTTGCAGCAATAGGATATATTGCAGTAATTACCTTAATGGGTGCGGTAACAGCAGGTGCTTCTGCATTAGAGGGAATGTCTGGCGAAGCTGGTGAAGCAGGTGCAGCAATTTCTAACGCAATTTCTACTGGTCCAAGTGCTGGATTAACTTGGGCATATATTGTAGTTGGATTTTTAACAATGTTAGTTTCACTTTTTGGTGTTATCAAAATGTGGAAACTTCAAAAAGTGGGTTATTTCTTATACGTTGGAGCTAGCGTAGTTTCAATGATCATGGGAATTATCTATAGCGGATTTGGAGTTATGGCAGTTATTTTCCCCATCTTATTTATTGTTCTTTATGGATTAAACTTAAAGCATTTAAAATAATATTTTAAAATGTTAGATGAAGCCCCTCCTTATAAAAAAGGAGGGGCTTTTTTTGTTTGTATATTGCTTATTGAATAAAACATTTGTTAAAAACTTTACAAAACCCTAATGCGCTTATTAATAAAAAGAGCCTATTTTCACTCATTATAAATCTTAAAATTTAAAAACAAAAAAAATGGAACAAAACACTACACCAACTCCTGCTGGTAATAACGGGAAAAATTTAGGTATTGCCGGAATGATATTAGGTATTATCGCAATTATTGTATCATTTGTTCCTTGCTTTGGCTGGTGGGCAATTGTTATTGCAGTTGTAGGATTAGTATTATCTGCTATTAGCATGTCGCAAGCAAAAAAGGCAAATGCTCCAAAAGGTATGGCAATTGCCGGTATCATTTGCTCAGCATTGGCAATTATTATTGGTGGTATTTGGATCTTTGTTATTGCAAAGGCTGTAACTGAAGGCGCTGAAGTATTTAAAGATGCTATGGAACATTCTGGTGCTATGGATTCTTTAACAAAAGCAATGGATCAATTAAAAGATCTTACTGACACTACACAAACGCACTAAAAACATGCAAAAAACACCCGGCTATGTTATAATAAGTTTGGTGTTTTTTATTTTAATAGGAGTAGGCTTTGCTTACTCCTATTTTTTTTACCCAAACGATCAGCCTATTGAATGTGTTGTAAAGGCATATACCGGGCACGATTGTCCAACTTGCGGTTTTTCACGTGCCTTTTCTTTTTTTACCCATTTGCAATTTCATGAAGGCAAAAGTTATAATACACTTTCCTGGAATGTTTTTTTGTTTTTTTTCTTTCAGTTTTTGTTTCGAGGAATTGTTGTAATTTCCTACTTAATCAGACGCAGATCTTTCAATACAATTATCATCAAAAGTGATCTGCTCATTAGCATTTCATTTTTTTTATTAGCATTTTTACCGATCATATTAAACTATTTAAATCATGGAAAATAATTATAACGATCAATTCGCAAATGATCTTGCGCCATTGCCTGACAGACCGCAATTTTTAAAAGTGCTGTGTATTTTGTCTTTTGTAGCCTGTGGTTTATTTATATTGATCTATTCTCTTGGCTCAATGGCAATGGGCATGAGCGAGGAAACTATTTCAGGGGTTTGGGATAAAGTAATTGAATCTCAACCTCAGTTAGAGAGTGTTAACCCCGTAGAATTTTTCCACAAAGTGGGAAAACTATGTTTGTATAACCTCCTAACTAATATTGCGTCCTTAGTAGGCGTAATACTTATGTGGCGTTTAAATAAAATTGGTTTTGTTATTTATATTATTGCCGAATTGGCTACCAATTTTATGGGCTTAGATATGAATGTTGAAGGCGCTGATAAATCATATCTTTCAATGATATTTTCTATCGCAGTGGATCTTGTATTTATTGTTATGTACGCCCTTAATTTAAAGTACATGAATAAAACAACTTCCGCCCAATAATAATTTCAGTTATTAATCTTAAATCAAAAACTCAAATGGAGTCAAAATATCCTAAGGGACTATTCTTTTTAGTGTTCACCGAATTTTGGGAACGTTTTGGTTATTATTTAATGATCGGGATCTTTTTCCTTTATATGACTACCGATGGTGCCGCAGGCGGAATGGGTTGGGAAAACTCAACAGCATCGGATATTTACGGAACCTTTATTGCTTTGGCCTACTTAACACCTTTTATGGGGGGCCTATTAGCGGATCTTAAATTAGGATACCGTTTTTCTATAACGCTTGGCGGAATTTTAATGGGCATTGGCTATTGTATGCTCGCCATTCCCGAAAAATGGGCGTTTTATACTGCCCTTGCTGTAATGGTTGTAGGTAATGGTTTTTTTAAGCCAAACATTGCTACGCTATTAGGAAATTTGTATAACGACCCGCGCTATCGCGCCAATAAAGATACCGGCTATAATATCTTTTACATGGGGATTAATGTGGGAGCCTTAATCTGTAATTTTGTGGCTGCCACCATGCGCAATAAAATAGGCTGGCATGGTGCTTTTATAACTGCAGGTGTTGGTATGTTTTTAGGTGTAATTACTTTTTGGGCCGGAATGAAACACTACAAGCATGTAGATGTGCGTAAAGAACCAAAGCCTGAAGATAAACCGTTCTTAATGCAATTTGTAAAAGTATTATTAACCGGAGTTGCATTTGCCGTTGTTGGTTGGTTGTTGCCAAATGCCATTTGGGGTGAGCCTGATAAATTATTTACAATAATGGGAAGCCAAAGTACAGATGCCTTTTTTATGTTCTGTATCCCTGTAATTTATTTTTATGCATCTATTTTCAAAAAAGCTTCTGCTGAAGAGCGGAAGCCGTTAGGTACCATGTTCACTATTTTTATTATTGTTATTTTATTCTGGGCAATTTTTAAACAAAACGGAACAGCATTAACAACTTACGCTGAGTATTACACAGACAGAGAAGCTCCTCCTCAAATTACCGCCGTTACTGAAAATTTTGGTTTCTCAGAACGATTAATAGCTGATGATAAAGAAGTAAATCAGGTAGATGAGCAATTCAGAAAAATAAAAGGAGCAGATGGTAAACCAATGAAATGCACCGACTACCCACTTTATTTTAAAAATATGGATGCGGATAAAATGCCTGCCAAGGGGGAGTCCGTTAATTTGGTGAACACAGAGATCTTTCAATCGGTTAATCCGTTTTTTGTAGTAATGTTAACACCAATTATTATTGCTTTTTTTGCCTTTAGGCGTAAACGCGGCAAAGAACCTACTACTGCGACTAAGATCGCTTATGGTTTATTAATTAGCGCCCTTTCTACTTTGGTAATGGTAGGCGCTGTTTATTATACCAATAATGGTATGCACAAGGCAAGCGCCTGGTGGTTAATTGGCAGCTATGGTGTAATAACAATAGGCGAGTTATTGTTAAGTCCAATGGGATTATCAATGGTTTCAAAACTAGCACCCTTGCGTTTAACGGCTTTAATGATGGGAGGTTGGCAATTAGCAACCTCAATGGGAAATAAATTAAGTGGCGTGTTATCGAAGAATTGGGATAAGTTTGACGATAAAGCAAATTATTTTTGGTTGAATTTCGCCTTATTAATGCTCGCTTTCTGCGTAATGATGTTTTTATTAAAACGTCTCAACAAAGTATTTCACGAGGGGAAAGAGAATTAAGCAATTAATTTTTAGTAAATCAAAGATCCGCGATTATCTGCGTTATCTGCGAGAACAACTCTGCGAGAGAAAATAAGGCCAACGGTTTTACGCCCATTCCCATGCGGTTCTATAGGCACCGTGTTTTTCGCAATACTCTAAAAACGAATTGTAAAATTTACTGGCGCCAATGGTAGAGCTGTCACCAATAACCACTAATTTTTTCTTAGCACGCGTTATAGCAACATTCATTCTTCGAAGATCATTTAAAAAACCAATTTCCTGTTTTTCGTTACTTCTTACTAAACTAATATAGATCACGTCTCGCTCTTCACCTTGAAAGCCATCAATTGTTTTTACACTCAGCGATTCTAATTTTGTTTTATCAAATTCCACTTCGCCAATATTATCTTTTAACCATTCACGTTGTTCTTTGTAGGGCGAGATAATACCTATACTAATGGGAGGCAATAATTCCTGTTGTCCGTATTCAAGTAATAGTTGTTGCAAATGTTTAAATAAAATATCGCCTTCTTTTGGATTAAAATAACTTAACGTTTCGGGGTTTTGTATCTCATCAAAATTGCATCCAGCCGTATCAATAAATTCTATTGATTTACTTAACATCGAATTTTCGTCGTTCAGTAATACTTGCGCTGAAACAGATTCGTCAGCGATTAACTCATTGTTATAAAAAAAGTTGTTGCTAAAGCCCATAATCGCCGTGTTCATGCGATACTGACGGGTAAGTAACGATACGGCATCTTTAAATTTTATACATCTGTCTAACAGTGTTTGATCTAATCCTCCCTTTTTTGCTTCTATACTTTTAACTACAGGCGGTAATTGAAAATGATCGCCGCATAAAATTAAACGTTTGCATTTTAACAATGGAATCCACACCATTGGCTCTAATGCCTGCGATGCCTCGTCAAAAAACAAAGTATCAAATCGTTTTTTTGCTAAGCCACGGTGTGAGCTGGTTACAGGTGTGCAGCAAATTACTTGTGTGGTTTTAAATAGTTCATCTACAATAAAATCTTCTAACAAACGCGCTTCCTTAATACAATTTTTTGCTTCGGTATAAAAAGCTGTGCGTTGTTGCGCATCTTCTTTTCCAAAAACACGTTTGTATTTTCCGGCCATTCTAAAATACTCTTCGGCATTCCTTCTTAAATTTTTTATATCCTTGTAATAAGGGGATGAAGAAATTTTTCCATCGATACTGCTTTTTTGTAATTCGTCTGATATCCTTGCCGGGTGACCCATGCGCAATACATCAATACCAAGTTCAATTAATTTTTCGGTAATAAGATCAACCGCCGAATTTGTAGGCGCACAAACTAAGATCTGATTTTCGGTTTGTAAGGTTAATCGTATAGCTTGCACTAAACTGGTTGTTTTTCCGGTGCCCGGTGGCCCGTGAATTACACCAACATCATTAACGCTTAAAACATGACGAACTGCTTTGTTTTGGGAAAGATTTAATTGTGGAATGATAATATCATCATTTGTTTTCTGAAATGAAATTGGTAAAGTTCCTTCTATCATTTCTCGTAATTCGGCAATACGATTGTTGTTTGCATTAATAACAACATCTAATGCCAATTGCATTTCGTTATAACTGTTATCGTCAAACTGAATGTTTATTCCCAACTTCCCATCATAACACCAGTCGGGCAGTTCATCAGAATGAATAATAAGTTTCAATGAATTTTTAGAAACCGATTTTATTGTGCCGGTAATTTCAAGAACTTCATCTTGCTTGTTACTAAACAAACTCACATTTTTTCCTGAACTAAATTGATGGGGTTTATCAATTTGTGTGGTGCGTTCAATTTCTAAATGCATCAGATCGCCCGAACCTAATTCTTCACTATTTATTTTTATAGGATACCAGGTAACGCCATTCTTTTTGCGTTGATCAAGATTAACGCGTAAAAATTGTTCTTTATATAAACGGTAATCTTCTTCGCGTTCGATCTTTAATAATTGTTTTAAGCCCTTTAAACGTTCAATGGCTGAGGTTGTTGCCATTAGTGATCACTTTTGTTTTTTAATTCGGCTTGTAATTGACTGCTGGTGTGTTTAGATCCATCATGGCTCCATCCGGGAGGGCCAAAAACATATTTTAATTTATCTTTAAAGGACGAACTCTTTTTTAGATCGTTATAAATGTTTTTCCATTCATGAAATACCATGGTGAAAGGATTGTAGGTTTTAATGTTTTCTGTCAGGCCAAATTTTACAGGTTCTTTTTCGTCTTCTGCTTCAAAGGTGCCAAATAATTTATCCCAAAACACCAAAAGCATGCCCATATTTTTATCTAAGTACTTTACATTGCTGGCATGATGCACCCTGTGATGTGAGGGGGTAATGATGATGTGCTCTAAGAAACCTAATTTGTTAATGGTTTGAGTGTGGGCAAGTATTCCAAATATTTGAGTGGCACTATAAATAAACATAATGTCTATTGCTTTAAAACCAAATAACACTAATGGAATAAAATACACAAAGCGATAGAGTGGTTGAAATACCGACGAACGAAATCCTACTGTAAAATTATATTCTTCGCTGTTGTGATGGGTTACATGAACTGCCCAAAAAAGCCGTACCATATGATCGTTACGGTGCAACCAGTAATACATAAAGTCTTCGGCGACAACCAAAAGTGCCCAATATAAAACGGCTGTGGTTTCCCAATTAAAAAGTCGAAATTGAAAAAAATAATTCAACACATACAAGCATAAACCTCTCACTAAAATATCTAACCCCATATTTAATGCGGTCAAATAAATATTTGATAAAATACCCTTGCCTGTATATAAACTTTTATTTTTAAAATAGGAATAGAAGAATTCAAAACCAATAACAATGGCATAAATAGGCACTGATATTAAAACTAAAAGGGATTCTCTAAACTCGTTCATGCGATTGTAAATTTACTCAGAATCTTTGAATTATCGGACGGGGAAATTTACTTCAAAACGTAATTTAACTAAAACAAAAATGATGTCTATCATTATGATGTTGTGAAATAAAAAGTCTGAAAATAATTATCGAATAATAGCGATGTGCCCGGTTCTGGTAAAGACTTTTCCGGTATACAACGTGTAGGTAATGATATAATTATATACGCCAATCTCAACTTGTTTCCCTTGGTAATTTCCATCCCAAGAATCTTCAATGTTTTTCCAATTAAACAGTTCATTGCCCCAGCGGTCAAAAATCGTTCCTTTAAATTGGGTAACGCAAGAACCACCTATTACTTTAAAGTTTTCGTTTAGGCCATCACCATTTGGTGTAAATGAATTTGGCATGTAAAAGTCACCTTTTCCGCAACCGGCTTCAATTAAATATAAAGCTGTATCTATGCAACCCATTTCATTTTGAGCAACAAGCGCTACTAAATATTTTCCCGGATTTTCATAAAAGGCCGAAGGCGTATTGTTAGTTGACGTTTGTCCATTACCAAAATCCCAGGTAATTCCTGTTGCTCCAGTAGAGGTATTAGTGAATGATATATTTCCAGGATATTCTATATAATTGGTTTCAGGTTGAAAAGAAGCGGCTATATTACTTACATATACCACCGTAGATGATGTTGATGAGCAGGCGCCGTTAGTGCCGACTAAAGTTATTGTAGAGGTATTTGAAGGGGTAACGGTTAACGGGTTGCCAAAATAGTAAGTGTCATTTACATACCATTCATAATTAGTTGCACCTGTTGCGGTAAATGTTATTGGAGTGTTTGGGCAGATCATTAGGTCTTGCGGAGAAAGGTCTAATACCGGTTTAGTGCTTACAACCACTTGTGTAGTTGCTGTAGCAGGACAAATACCATTTGAACTCGTAACAACATAATTGGTAGTTACTGTTGGATTTACTGCTATTGCACTGCCAACCAAATTCCCAGGATTCCAAGTGTAGCCATTTATTGAACCTGAGGCAGATAAAGTTGCAACTTGTCCGATACAAATATTGGCACCGCTTAAGGTAATACTAGCTTTAGGAATAACGGTGACTGTTGAATTTCCTGTGTAACTGCAGCTTCCAACAACTACTAATACACTGTAAGTTGTTGTATTTGCCGGACTAATACTAATGCTTTGAGTAGTTGCGCCATTACTCCACAAATAAGAAGTCCCGGTTAATGTTGTACCTATTGTAGCAGTTTGCCCTTGGCAAATATTAGCATTAGTTGTTTGAGCTATTAAACCATTTAATACAGTAACTGTTGCTGTAGCTTGAGAACTGCAAGCGCCATCATCTCCTATTACTGTATAGGTTGTATTTACAGTTGGGTTAACTGTTATGGAATTACTTTGTGTGCCTGATGGCAACCAGGTATAATTTGTTGCGCCATTTGCTGTAAGTGTAGCGGTTCCGCCATTACAAATGGTTGCATTGGCAACGTTAACGGTTGGCGAAGGTGTAATGCTTAAATTATATACAGAGGCAACAGAGCAGCTTCCTACCTCGCCAACTACAGTATAATTTGTATTTGTAAGCGGTGAGACGGTGATCGTTGACGTATTATTTGAGCCATTAGACCAAGAGTAAGTTGTTGCTCCGGATGCTGACAAGGTTGCAGTTCCTCCGGCACAAATTGCATTAGAACTTACAGTTAAACTTGGTAATGCGTTAACATTAACATTCGCAATTGCTGTTCCGCTACACGCACCTTTGGTGCCAGTAACAGTGTAAGTGGTGTTCACTAGTGGATTCACCAAAATAGAGGGTGTTGTTGCACCGTTACTCCAGGCGTAACCTGTTGCAGTACTAATAGCAGATAAAGTAGCGGTTTGTCCTGAGCAAATGGTTGAAGGATTTGTATTAATTGAAATGGAAAGGTTAGTGCCAATAACAATCGAAGCAGTTGTCATGGCGGTACAATTATTTACAGAGCCGATAACAGTATAGATTGTTGTTGCAGCAGGCGCTGCAGTATACGATTGGTTTACGACATTTAGACCAGGGAATGGATCCCAGGTATAAGATGTAGCGCCGTTTGCTGATAATGTCGCACTCTGACCTGCGCAAACGGTAAAGCTTCCTGCGCTTAATGTTGGCTGAGGCGTTACAAAAATAGATGTAGTTGCTGTTGACGAACAATTACCGGTTGTTCCCGTAACTGTGTAAACCGTTGTAACAGTTGGTGTTAAAATATTTATAGAAGTTGTGCTTCCGTTACTCCACAAATAACTTGTAGCACCAAGTGCAGTTAATGTTGCAGAACTACCTGCGCATATGCTGCTGGCTGCAGTGGCAGTAACTGTTGGGTTTGGAGTCACATTTACCGTAACAGTATTTGATACGATACAACCTCCGGCTAATGTTGCGTTTAAAGTATAATTTGCTGAAGTAGTTGGTGAAACCGAAATACTTTGTGTTGTTGCTCCAGTGTTCCAAGTGTAAGAATTGGCAACTCCTCCCATTAAGGTTGCCGCTTGTCCGTTACAAATCGCAGATGGAGAAGTTATGCTAATAGTACCACTTGAATTAATAGTGATGTTAGCTAAAGCAGTTGATGTGCAAACGCCATTAGCACCGGTTACAGTATAGGTGGTGTTTATTGTTGGTGAGGCTGTAATCGAAGGCGTGGTTGCTCCTGTACTCCAAGTGTATGTTGCGGCCCCGGAAACAGAAACTGTTGCGGTTTGACCAATACAGATCGTAGCATCATTAGGCGCTAAAATCGGATTTGAATTCACAGTAACTGTTGACGAGCCGATCACATTGCAGCCACCCGGTAAAGTTGCACTTAATGTATAAGTAGTGTTTACTGTTGGCGTAACCACAATAGAGGATGTGTTTGCACCAGTACTCCATGTATACGATGCTGCAGCGCCTGCTGTTAAAGTTGCCGATTGTCCTATGCAAATAGAAGGAGAGTTAATTGCAATAGAGCCTATTGCCGATACAGTAATTGTTGAGGTGGTTGTTGAATTACATGCACCGTTAGATCCCGTAACAGTGTATACCGTTGTTGCTGTTGGCGTTTGAGCAATGGTTGGACTGTTTGAGCTAGTATTCCATGTGTACGTTGTAGCGCCTGATACAGAGATAGTTCCTGTTTGTCCCGGGCAAACGGACGCGTTAGCTACAGTTAATGTTGGTGTAGGGGTAACTGTTACTGTTGTTGTATTTGATGCAACGCAGCCGCCGGGCAAGGTTACACTAACTGTATAGATAGTTGTAGATGAAGGGTTAACGGATATAGTTTGTGTATTTGCTGATGTACTCCATGTATAGGATGTTGCAGCACCGGCAGTTAATGTTGCTGTTTGTCCGCTGCAGATCGTTGCAGGGTTTACAGTAATTGAACCTGCCGCATTAACTGTAATAGTTCCGGTTGCTGAGGATGTACAGGTTCCATTTGCACCGGTTACTATATAAGTTGTTGTAACGGCAGGTGTTGCAGAAATGGATGTTGTAGTTGGTCCGGTGTTCCAAGTATATGTTGTAGCGCCTGATGCAGTAATAATTCCGCTTTGTCCTGCACACACTGTTGCATTAG
>JBEIEI010000040.1:0-16523 GCA_040382975.1 Flavobacteriales bacterium | reverse complement strand
CAGTTTACACAATAGGGTTGTTCGTGTAATAAAGCAATATATATTTTTTCTAAACTTTAGTTTATCTGTTTTCGGTAAAGACCATACTATCTTTAACGGTGCTGTAGCGGGCGTTACCAACGCTTTTTAATTTTACCTGTCCAAGGTCGTTACTAAGGTTATACACCCCTTCGGTATATATTTCGCAGTTCTCGGTATTTAAGCTCACGTAATTGCCGGGCAAACTCATCTCTAATAATTTTTCTTTGTTAGAGATCTCGTACATTAAATTTTCTTTATCGAAAGTTAAAATACCATCGGCCTCAATAACATCTTTTGAGTTTCGGGCACCTTGCAGAGATAAGAAGGATGCGAAGACCGTGTTAGTATCCTGATTATAGAATAAACCGGTTCCAACGGCTGCACCATTAACATCTAAAGCTTTTTTAGGAATTGGGATCTGGATATCTTTTGGATTGATCTCACCGGTGAACTGTAAATATGATTTGCCTATTTTTTTACAATTGTTTACGATCTTGGTTCCACCTTTGTAAAACAAAAATTCGTTGGTTGCAAACAGATATACTTTTCCAGCAAAACTAAAGTGGTCATTAAATTTAAAATTTTCTTTATCATTAATTAAACCTTCAGAAATTGTTTGCCCTGTTGTATCGGGGCGGATGGTATTAAATTTAATTAAATAAGCTTTATCGTTCTCATCCAAATATTGATATTCACCCGAGGCGAGGTAACTACGGCGGCTAAAAATGTTGGTGGTGGTGTTACGGATGGTGTGAAATTTAGTAACTGTATTTGCAAGAATGGATGATTTACGTAAGGTATCCATTACCGCATTTTTAAATATGGTTACATCGCCATCTGCCGGAAACATTCTGGCATCGGCCACATTTATGTAGGGTACGTTCTTACATTTAATGATGTATTTTTTTAAATTATATTTTGCGCCAGGGGCAAAAAAGCGAAGAGAATCTTGTTTAGGATGAATACTTATAAATTGCGGCCCCTCCAAATCTATACCTTTTTCTGCGGCCTCTGTATCAATTTTTTTCTGAGTATCACCCAATTCCAATTCTTCCGAATCCATATACCACTTAAAGCGATCCATATAGGCGATGTATTGATTTTTATCGAATTTTACATACGATGCATCGCCATTTGTAATAAAATCACCAACACGATTATCAAAATCTATTTTTGCGTTTACGTTTACCGTACTAAATGTGAAGCCATCTTCATCAAAAGCTTTTAAATGGAAGTTGGCAGTATCACTAAATATTCGGCGTTTTACAAATAGTATTTTTCCCGAACTTAGATCTGCCTTTTCAAATTCAGCCTTACCGTTTCCGGTAAGTTCTTTATAGGTAAGGTCAAAGCGACCTTTGAAAGTTATATTTTCTTTATATGCAATAAAAGGTTTTTTAATATCAAATGCTTGCAATAAATCCTTATAAGGCATAAAGTGCAGGCGCACTGTATCGCCATGCGCTGTAGGGAATTCGGGCGAGTCGCCTTCTTTCACATCAAAGGTGCTTGCATTACCATTTGCGCTATCGGGAAAAAATATAAGGTCTGGTACTTTTGAAGCGCTTGAACTAAAATTAAGATCTCCACCCCCGCGTAATCCTTTATTACTTAATCTAATTTCCTGGTTGAAGTTACCTTTGCCGCCATAAATTGGAAAGCCACCGGTAGGTGTTTGCCGAATGAATCCAAGAGAATAATCTTTTTGTAAGGTTAAAACCTCTCTAAAATCGGGAAAGATTCCTGCGGAAGAAAATGTTCCGTCAAATCGCAGCCCTTCGTTTCGGAAGTTATCTAAGCTGTCAATTGCAAATGGGTCGAGTTTAAAATAAAATTTATCTTTATTATATGCGTTTTTAAAAATACTGCGTTTTTCATAAAAGGCATAACTCTCTTTAAAGCTTTGAAACGATGGGAAGGTAGGTGCTCGACCCCAACCGCTTTTGTTTTTTGGCGCGTCGATCCTTAATTCACCATTTACGTTCTCAATTAAAGTTTGTACTTTTTTAAATGGAACGTTCCCGTTAATATCCGGTTCAAACGCCTCAACATAAATTTTTATAGAATCGATGGTTTTCATTTTAACCTTAAACTCTTCGTAATCAAAAATAAAGTCTTTACCAATAAACTCAAACTTACCCGACGAAAGAGTTCCGCTAAAATTGATTTCTCTATTTTTCTTAAGAACCATTTCTCCGTTCTTTGGGAAAATAAATACTTTTTGAGTATCGCTTAGTAATACTTGCTTAATACCACGAACAGTTATATCATAATTGAGTAAATTTAACGAAGCGTTATCTTTGCCTTGTGTTACTGAGTGTAAAGTAATAATGTCGTAATCGTGTTTATGTTTTAAATTATCAGCATAGTCCATTAAACGCTGTTTAACTTTGATCATATCCGTTTCGGGATCAAAATAAATTAAACCATAAATTGCCATTTTAAAAATTATGGGGCGGAGGTCTACAGCTAAATATTTAATGTATTTTGCAAAATCTACTACCGAGAACTGAGCAGGCTTTTCAAGGGCATTGTAGTATTCTATCATTTTAGTAACCGGGCTAATGGTTTCTTTACCCTTTATAGTTTCTGATTTTTCTCTAGTATAAAAATCGGTAGATTCAAAAAACGCTTCGCCCTGAAAGTTATTCGGTAAAAAATTAAAAGTGATCATCGGCTCGTCTAACTGCCAAAGAATCTGTTCAAAATACATATCGTATTTATGAAATGAATTCGAGAAGGGTGTTTTTTGTAATCCGTCGTCTCCGCGTAAAATAGTAACTAAACGTTTTTCTACTTGGTAGGTAAAACTTAAGCCCGGATGATAAATAGTATCTTTATTTAAAAAAAACTTAACAGCTCCAGGATTTGCTACGATGCGGTCCTTACTCATACCAAAAGATCGCGAACTAATCTCCAAAAATTTAACCCCATTTCTTTTAAAAAGAATTCTTGCCGGATTACTATTTGTGCCGGAACCAACAAATTTTGGCCCGCGCATACCAAAACCACCATCGTAATCAACATCGGGATAAATATTTTTTACAACTAAACGTTTGCTATATGAATCAAAACGAGGATAGGTTAATTCACCATTTTCGGTTATGATCCTGTCTGAAAATCTACCAACCTGTTGTTTATCAAAAAATTGTTTACCAACAAAAGTAGCCGTATCACTTGAGTAGTTTCCTGTTTTACAGTCTATGTTAAAACGCTTAATGGTTGCATATACCTCCTTAGTTAAGCCGCAACGTTCCCAACTAATTTTACCGCCCTTACCAACAAAGGTTACAGTATTTGGGTAGTATACACCCTGTGTTTCTTCAACGGCAATACTATCGCCGCGTGGGTTTACACCAATTAAAGTAATATCCTCAAAAATAATTTTTAAAGTGGTGTCGTATTCAAATTTATAGTTTGGTTGGTAGGAGTAGTAAACATAGGATGGTGTTTTATAAAAGGCGTTGTATTTAAACATGTTTTCACCAAGCTCCAAAATTTCCTGAACGCCACTAACACCTTTTTTTGCTAATATTTTTTCTAAACAAACTTGCCAATTTATATATTTTTCGGAAGCTAATTGTTTTTCTAAAAAGGAGTAGAGCGCAGAAAAATAACCTATGAGATAAGGATTTGGCTTTAGACGTTTAACAGCCATCAAGTTGCAGGCCTTAATAGTAGCTTCTTTGTAATAGCCGGCAATATAATTTTCTTCCCAGCGTTTTGTAAATTTGCGCATGTAGCTTTCTGCCTCTAAACGGTTAGAGGTGTTTTCGATAAAATAATTATTCAGATCGGAAATAAATTTTACAGTATCGTTAGACAATAGACTTCCTTTTTGGGAAAAGCCGCAAACAGATAACATTAAGAAAGTTAAGGCTATGAGTTGTTTTGAGAACTTAAAAAGCATAGGTGAATTATTTAACCAAATATAATTAATCAATTAGGGAATTAATAATTAAATTTTTAAAAGAACTCGCCAAAAACACCTTAAGCATAAAACAAAGCGGTTTTTCAATTTATTTTTTTAACTTGTAATTAAATTGTATGTTTGATTGTTTATGGAAATGACCAAAAATGAAAAACATCTATCTATCGCCGAATTATTTAATGTTTTAAATAATTACCAATTAAATTATGCGTACAATGGCGATTTCACTAAGGATTTAACCGAACGCATTTTATCTTTAGCTGAGACTAATATGGAAGTTGAGAGCGAATCGTTAAAGATGAAGAAAAAGGTATATTTTATTATTGTTGAATCGCTGCAAAATATCACCAGACACCAGGGAGTTAGTCAGGATGCCAGGTTAATGGACGGTTTTTTTTCAATACATAAATTTACTGAAGGATACTTGATAGGTTCTGGAAATGCTATTGAAAATGAGCATATACCTTCTCTTTCGCAAAAACTTTCAAAAGTAAATTCATTAAGTGCCGACGAATTAAAAGATTATCAAAAGGAAGTGTTGAGTGCCGGAGGGTTTTCTGAAAAAGGGGGTGCAGGCTTGGGATTAATTGAAATGGTGAGGAAGAGTGGAAATAAGCTTGCTTTTGATTTTAAGAAACTTGATGAAAAAAACTCCTATTTTTATTTTCAGACAAAAATAACTGAAGGGCAGAATTTAGAATCCAGTTCTCTGGAGCTTGATAAGTT
This sequence comes from Flavobacteriales bacterium, assembly GCA_040382975.1. Taxonomy (GTDB): domain Bacteria; phylum Bacteroidota; class Bacteroidia; order B-17B0; family Aurantibacillaceae; genus Aurantibacillus. Next base: position 11,845 of record JBEIEI010000040.1, on the reverse strand, counting down.
TGATATAGTAGAGAATGTACATAAGGTTGTTTTAATTAACAATTTAAAGATCTTTTTTCAAGGACAGTTTAAACACGAAAATGTTAGGAGTTTGCTGTCAATGGCTGAAGGGAGCATGTATCTAACAGAAAAGTTTAGTTTTAAAAAAACATCTATTTCCATTATGATCGAGTTGCTTCAAAACATCAGTTACCATGCTACAGGATTAAATAATAGTGAAGACAGACCGGGTTTATTTATGGTCGCAGATAATAATAATATTTGTTCGTTAATAACAGGAAATTATATTGAGAATTCGAAAATTGAAGCTCTCGTAAAAAGAATTGATCATGTGAACTCTTTGGCTGATGAGGCTATAGAAAAACTTTATTTAGAAACACTTTTGTTAGAACAAGATGCAAACAAGCAAGGAGCAGGCTTGGGTTTTATTGACATTAGACTTAAAAGTAAGAATAAAATAGAGATAGAAATGGGACCTAACCTGAACGAAAAAACATTTATTATCATAAAAGCAAATATTAGGTATTAATGTAATGGCAACATTAAAACGAGAAGCAACAGAGGATGCTCCAAATGTAATGTTTGATGATCATAAAGGAGTGTTTGAGATCTCAAAACGATCTCTGCCGGAAAATGCAATAATTTTTTACGATCCTTTAGTAGCCTATATATTAGATTATTTTAAATCGCCAAAGGAAATTACAAATGTTGTTTTTCATTTTGATTATTTAAGCACTTCTTCTACAAAACAAATAATGCGGATAATTTTATTGTTTGATGAATTGGCAAAAACAAAAACTGTTAAGCTTAATTGGAATTACGACATTGGAGATGGTGATATGATGCAAACCGGAACTAGATTGGAAAAACTAACAGGGTTGAAATTTATTTTTAACGAAGTTTAGATCCTAAAACCAATTATCAAAATATCATCTATTTGTTTTGAGTCGCCCATCCATTCATCAAAGGTTTCTTCAAGCAATTGATTTTGCTTTTCAATAGGTAAACCATTAATTTCTTTTAATAGTTTTTCGTAACGGGATCTTAAAAATTTCTTATTTGTTATTTCGCCTATCTGATCAACATATCCGTCGGTAGACATATACACCATAGTGTCGGGTTTAAGATCCCACTCAAAGTTGGTGATAGTTTCGTTTTTATTTAAAGCAAAAATCCCGTTGATGGAGCTTATTTGCGCCTTTATCTCTTTGGTTGATTTGCTGTCTACCAGATATATTGGTTGATTAGCGCCCGCAAAGTATAATTTTTTTGTTTCGTGATTGATCTTACAGATCGAAATATCCATGCCGTCCTGGTTGAAATCATCTTTGCCCTTACTAACAAATGTGTTCGATAACCCAATGGAAAGCTCTTTAATTATTAATGCAGGGTCAAACACCTTTTTATGATTAATTATTTCATTTAGAAGCGTACTGCCTACCATGCTTAAAAATGCGCCCGGCACGCCGTGTCCTGTGCAATCTGCAACCACAATAAACGAATCATTCCCTTGTTTTGAATACCAGTAAAAATCGCCACTTACAATATCCTTAGGAATATAAGTAATAAAAAGATTGGGAATATTAGCCGTTATTTTTTCTTCAGAAATTAAAACAGAATCTTGAATGCGCTTGGCATAATTAATACTTGCAAGTATCTGTGTTTGTTTTTCTTCTGCTAAATTTTTCTGTCTTTCAACCTCTTGTTTTTGGAGAGTAATTATTCTATTCGCTTTTTGTTTATTTCTGTTACTTCTGAAAATCAAAATGGCCAAAATGGCTGTAAAAATAAAGGCTACAACAAATAGGTATAGTATTTTTATTTGTCTTTCGCTTTCTTCGTTTGCAACTGCCTGATTTTTTTCCAGAGCTAATTTAGATAAGTTTTCTTTTTGATTAAACTCGTAATTCATTTCAGCTCGTATGCTTTTTTCATTGTCTTTCAACTTCGTTAAACTATCTCTGTAAAGAATGTAATTTTTATAGTCATTTAAGGATGATTCAAAATTTCCCCTTAGCATAGCTAATTCAGAGAGATCGCAATAAACCTGACCAATACTTTCTATTTGACCAATTTTTTTATATAACAAAAGCGATTCGTTAAAATATTTTTCAGATTCACGCAAACTTTTTTCTTTCTCGCTTTTATTAGAAGTTGTTTTTGCTAATTCAAGGTATGAAGATCCTATATTTGCCTTTATTAATGCAAGTTCTGCCTGGTTGCCCAATTCCTCGAACACTTTAATGGCTTTAAATTGCATTTCAAATGATTTAGTATAATTGCCTTCAACGTCGTAAACGTTGGAGATATTTAAATACGCTATGGCAATATTTTTTTTGTTATCCAAGGCCTCTGCGATTTTTAAAAATTTAAAAAAGTAATCTAATGCCTGAGAATTTTTCCCGTCTTCGGCATATAATGTGCCAATGTTAGAGTAACAAATACCCATTGTGTTTTTGTCATTTGTTGCTTTACTTAAGTTTAGTACCTTAATATAATACTCTAAGGATTTTGAATGTTTTTTTTGTCTGTCGTATGCAATTCCAATGTTATTGTATATGGTTAATGCCTCATCTTTATAATTTACCTCGTCTATTAAGCTTAGTGCTTTGTAATAATATTCCAACGAGGCATCTAAATTATCTATGGAATTATACATTTCGCCAATTTTATTTAGGCATTTAGCAATACTGCGTTTTTCTCCAACAGCTTCCCTTAACACTAATTCTTTTTTGTATTGCGCTAGTGCATTAGGGAAATTTTCCTGATTTTCGAATGTAAAGGCTATGCTTTGTAAAGAGTTTGCCAGCCAGGCTTTGGATACTGAAATATCTAAGGCGTAAACGAGTTTTTCGGAAATTAGCTTTGCAATACTTGCATATTTAATGGATTTTGAAAAGTCTCTAAAGCCAACATATTCTTTACTTAGATCTATTAACGCTTTAATTCTAACCGTATCGTCTAAACTCGCAGAAGACATTTCTGCCCCTAAACCCCTAACAACTTTCAATAAAGAATCAATTCGGTTTTCTTGAGAAAAGAATCTTCCTCCATGTAAAAAGAACAGAGCAAACAAAAATATATAAGAATATTTTAAATTAATTTTCATTAAAAACTAATATGAAGAAATACTAAAATTAGAACATATTTATGGTGGTAGGAAATATTTTTTAAACACTCAAAGCCTAATTTCCATTACAAGGCTTGTTTTGTTGCCGCCTTAAATGAAATTTCTAATTAGGCATTCAAACTAAATAGCCTTTAAAATCGGGCATTTGCGGTATTGTGTCTAATAAGTCAAATAATTCTGAAGAAGAATTTAGTGTAACTAATTTTGTTCTGGTTTCTTTAAAATTTGGGATGCCTTTAAAGTAATTAGAATAATGATTGCGCATTTCTAACAAACCTAATTTTTCGCCTTTCCACTCAACCGATTTTTGTAAATGTGTTTTGCACACTTCAACTCGGTTTACAATGGTTGGCTTTGGAAGATGCTCTCCGGTTTCAAAAAAATGTTTTATTTCGTTAAATATCCAAGGATAGCCTATGGCAGCGCGGCCTATCATAATACCATCAATGCCATATTTGTTTTTATACTCTAAAGCTTTTTCCGGGCTGTCAATATCGCCATTTCCAAAAATGGGAATTTTAATGCGTGGATTATTTTTTACTTCTGCAATAGGTTCCCAATTGGCAGAGCCTTTGTACATTTGTTGGCGGGTGCGACCATGAATGGATAATGCTTTGATGCCGATATCTTGTAGGCGCTCAGCTACTTCCATAATATTAATGGTTGCATCATCCCAGCCCAGGCGAGTTTTAACTGTAACGGGTAAATTAGTGCTTTTTATAACCGCTTTAGTTAAGCGCACCATTAGATCAACATCTTTTAAAACGCCGGCACCGGCACCTTTGCAAACAACCTTTTTAACAGGGCAACCAAAATTAATATCTACAATATCGGGGTTGGCAGCATCTACAATTTTGCCCGAAAGCGCCATTGCTTCCTCATCGCCACCAAATATCTGTATGCCAATTGGACGCTCGTAATCAAAAATATCTAATTTTTTTCTGCTTTTAATGGCATCGCGAATAAGCCCTTCGCTACTGATAAATTCAGTATACATAAGATCGGCACCATACTGCTTGCAAACCATTCTAAAGGGTGGATCACTCACATCCTCCATTGGAGCGAGTAACAATGGAAAATCCGGAAGTTCAATATTGTCGCCTATTTTTATCACGGTGCAAAGGTAGGTAAAAGAAGTAAATTCTTGGTAAATGTAATTCGTAAAAAAACTACACTTTCTTCCTGTTCATTGCCAATGCTTTTAGCATCCAATTAGGCAAAGGTTTTTCGGGCGCACGTTTTTTTAGATCCAAATACCAACCCCATTTTTCATGATGGGTATTTTTTTAGTTTCAACAAATTCAATCAAAGTTCCATCCGGATCTTCGATATAAGTAAAATGTCCTGCTGCCTCACCCATTTCAAAACCTGAGCCACCATCAACTGTAAATGGGTGTCCGGCCTTTTCACAAGCAGTTTTTAAAGCTGCCATGTTTTTAATATCAAAACATAAATGTATAAAACCAAGATCACCCCAAAAACGATTTTCGAAAATATTACGAGGTGTATAATTTTTTGCTTCTACTAATTCGATATAACTATTGCCAAATAATTTTGAGAATGGACCAACTCGTTCTTTACTATGCGTTAAAATTGCGCGCTTAGCGGTTACCGAGCCTCCGGGTAAAACAGCAAGGTCGTTGTAACTGCCTTCGCTATTATACAACACTTTATCGTAACCTAAAATATCTGAATAAAATTTGATCGACTTTTCAATATTTTTTACGCCAATGATCATGCCTACCGGTCCGCCTGTTTCCTTTAAACCTTTTCCAAACCAAACGTTGTCTTCAATGATCTCAAATAAATTTCCAAAAGCATCTTCAATAAAATAGTGTTGTTTACCAACAGGATTTTTAGAAATGCCGCCCAACATTTTTACACCTTTTGATTTAAGGAATTCAAAAGAGGCTGTAACATTTTCTGTTTTTATTTTCGCACAAAATAATCCCAGATCGCCCAATTGTGGTTTAAAGGCGCAGGCTTGTGGTGTGCGGCTGGTGTATTGCCAGATCTCAAAGCCGCCGCCGCCTTTCATGTTAATGGCTAAAATAGCATGACGCTTATGCGGTTTACCGCCGGTATAAGGCAACATCAAATTTGCTTCTGCAGCTTCTTCAAAAATCGGAATATCCATTCCAAAGTTGTTATTGTACCATTTAAATCCTTCGTGAACGTTGGCAACGCCAATTCCTACCTGCTGTATCCCTGAAATTATATAAGTCATCTTAAATAAATTTTTTTTGGTAAATTTATGCCTGTAAAAATACTAAAATTATGTACGGAAAATTAAAAGAACAACTTCAAGGCACTTTAGCTGAAATAGAAAGCAATGGTTTATTTAAACGTGAGCGCGTTATTACAACACCAATGGATGCTGTTGTTAAGGTAAACGGAAAAGATGTAATTATTTTTTGTGCGAATAATTATTTAGGATTATCATCACACCCAAAAGTGTTAGAAGCTGCTAAAAATGCTTTAGATACTCACGGTTTTGGAATGAGCAGTGTTCGCTTTATTTGCGGTACACAAGACATACATAAAACATTAGAAAAAAAGATAGCCGATTTTTTAGGCACAGAAGATACAATTTTATATGCAGCTGCTTTTGATGCAAACGGTGGTGTATTTGAGCCATTGTTTGATGAGCAGGATGCTATTATCAGCGACGAATTAAATCACGCCAGTATTATTGATGGTGTTCGTTTGTGTAAGGCACAACGTTACCGTTATAAGAACTGCGATATGGCAGACTTGGAAGAGCAATTAATTAAAGCGCAAGCGCAACGCCACAGAATTATTGTTACAGACGGTGTGTTTAGCATGGATGGTTTTGTTGCGCCTTTAGATAAAATTTGTGACCTAGCGGATAAATATAATGCTTTAGTAATGGTGGATGAATGCCACGCAAGCGGATTTATTGGCAAAACAGGAAGAGGAACGATAGAGGCAAAAAATGTAATTGGCCGTGTAGATATTATTACCGGGACCCTTGGTAAGGCCCTAGGCGGAGCAATGGGAGGTTTTACTTCAGGCAGAAAAGAAATTATCGAATTGTTGCGTCAACGTTCTCGTCCGTATTTATTTAGTAACTCTTTAGCGCCAAGTATTGTTGGTGCAAGTATTGCCGTGTTTGATCTGTTGAGCAAAACAACCGATCTACGCGATAAGTTAGAGTGGAACGTGAATTATTTTAAAAAGGGAATAAAAGCTGCGGGACTTGAAATTAAAGACGGCGACAGTGCAATTGTACCCGTAATGTTATACGACGCTAAATTAGCGCAAACATTTGCTGCTAAATTATTAGATGAAGGAATTTATGTGATCGGATTTTTCTTTCCTGTTGTTCCAAAAGATAAAGCACGTATTCGTGTACAATTAAGTGCTGCGCATACGCAAGAACATTTAGATAAAGCTATTGCTGCTTTTGCTAAAGTTGGAAAAGAATTAGGTGTAGTGAAATAGTTTGAATTTTTTGAGCGGCATGCTCTTATTTCTTTTTAATAATATTAAGTCCCTAACGGGACTTTTTATTTTTGGCGTTTTTTCTAACGAGATATTGTCCCTATGGGACATATCTAGTTTTAATGTTTGATCCCTTTAAGGATCTAATAGCTGTAGAAAAAAGAAAATGCATATTAAGCTTAGTCCCGCAGTTACGAAATGATCTATTCTTTAATCATTTTTCTGACAATTTCCGCATCAGCAATTTTTATTTTTATAAAATAGACACCGGGGCTATAATTACTTATATCAATTTCTGTCTTTTGTTCGTTTATTAGGTCTTGATAAATAATTGAGCCTAAGGCATTATGTATTACAATAAGTGACTGTTTTTCTAACCCATTTAATGTTATTTTATCTGTACAGGGATTTGGAAAAATTTGAAGGGGATCATTGGCATTAGTTTTATTTAAACCCAAACAAAGCGATACGGATTGTGTAAAGCTAACCGTTATTATATTTGCATCAGCATCGGCAAGATTAAGCGTGTAGGATGTTGTAACAGTTGGCGAAACAACAATAGTCTTTGTTGTAGCGCCATTACTCCACAAAAACCAGTTGTGTAAAAAATCATGGTTTGCAGTTAAGGTTACGCTTTCACCCGCACAAATAAGCGTATTAGAGCTTGAAATAAAGTTTTGCGCTTTTAAGCCTAATGCAAATACAAAAACTGACAGAATAGTAAATAGGTTTATTCTCATAAATATAAATTTTTTTGGCTCTTCTAATAAAGATACAATAATTTTTGAGAATAATTAGTCCGGCGAATTAAATCCAAAAATATCTCTTCTGTCTTTTTTGGTTGGCCTGCCGGAACCCTTATCGCGCTTAACATTTGGAGAGTAAAAAACGGAATCTAGTTTTTCTTGTTTTGTTTGGATAGGCGAATGATCGGTATAATGTTTTTGTGCTAATTCAAAATTTCCGCGCTTATCAATTAGGGCGGTAACTTCAATTATTTTTTTTGTATCGCCAATAGATAATGTATAACGTTCACCAATTTTTACAACATGCGAAGGTTTAAAATTATCGCCATCTAATTTCACCTTTCCTCCTTTAATTGCTTCAGAGGCAAGCGTTCTAGACTTATACATTCTTATTGCCCACAAATATGAATCTGCCCTTACTTCCATATTAGTCTTCAGTTATCCAAACGTATTGATTTTTGCCGTTAAGGTAAAGTGTTAATACATAATTGCCTTTTGGCAAGCCAACTTTTTTTGTTTTGATGGTTAATTGATTTTCGCCTTTTTTTACTTGCATGCCCTTTATGGCAAAGCTTTTAAAATTTGGATCGAGAGGCTTTGTGATCTCGCCCATCAATGTTCCATTTGTGTTAGAAGTAAAATCTATTTTAATTTTTGGTAAAAATTTAAACGTTTTTTCAATTACGAGATCGTTTACAGTATTGTTTTGGTAAGTATTTAAAATAGTATCGTTAATTATTGCTGTGTAAATGCTTAATTTTTTATCCTCACCAATTTGCATCCAAATTGGCCGTACAAAATTGTTAACGGCGCTTAAGCCAATGTAATCTCCAAAAAAAACACCTTTAACGGTTTTAAAAGAGGTTTCGTTAATTTTATAATAGTCAAATTTTAAGCCGCCGTTTTTGCTCACGGCCATATAAACGTCTGTGGTAACGTTGTCAGTATAGTTTTGTCGGTCGTAATATAATACATAAACATAGCCTGTTTTTTGGTCAATGGTCATATAGGGCATAAACTGCTCTTTGTGATTTGGGCGGTAGGTTATAATAATTGGGTCCGACCAGGTCTCGCCTTTATCATCGCTGTATACAATAAATACATCTTTATTTTTTTCGCCGTTCTTTTCGTCGCCCCAACAAACATAAATTCTTCCTCTGTTTGGTCCGCTGCTAATATCGCATGCGGTAAATGGTAAACCGTTAGCTCTTGATACTTCATTTACACTGTACTCCCAACCGTTTTTGATCGGAGTAATTGTTTTTTCTTCTTTTAAAAAAGTAGTTCCGCCATCTAATGATCTTTGAAACATCAATCCTTTTGGTCCGGCCCAAGCAATATAAAGTTCGCCGTTTAGCCCCATGCAAGGCACTGCGCCTTCTACTGTATTATCTTTATCTCTACAATCTCCGGTAAAAGCACTTATTTTTTTTGGTTCTGCCCATGTTAAACCACCATCTTTTGAATTTGAATAACGAATAATGGAAGTGTCTTTTGGGTCAGAGCTTTCGTAAATATCAAATTGTGTCCACGCTACATGAATGGTATTTGTTTTTTCATCAACACAAGCCCAATGTTTATCCTGAACTTTTTTATTGTTTTTTCCAAACGCATAGCAGTTTGGATAGGTAATTCCAAAATCTGTTGATCTGTTTAAAACGATCCTGTCTACCCAACTACCGCCCGGTGTTATTTTTGGATTTGGAAAAGACAAGTGCATAAAATAAGCTGTTTGAGCGGTGTCCCAAAACAACATAGGGTCGCCGTAAACATTAAATTCTTTGCATAATATAGCATTGCGTTGCCAGGTAAAACCACCATCATGACTGTAATACGAGCTGGATAAATTTGCCCCTGCAATTATTTGTTTGGTGTTTTTGGGATTGATGGCAATAGAAACCTCTTCTGGTTCAAACTGACTGCTTATTTTTATATTTTGGATCTGTCCAAAAAGGATATTAGAAAAAAAGAAAACAAAAAATAAAGTTAAACTTGTTATAAATGAATTCATAATAGCCAATATGCTTAATGTAAAAGTAACACATTTTGTTTGTTTTAAGTATGAATTCTAGTAGAACTTTTTGGATCTTAATTTTTAAAATAGTTAGATTTAACAAGTGGGTGAAGGGTTTTGAGGAGCTTGGCAAATTATATCGCTAAATAGAATTTTCTTTTTATATCTCCTTCAAAATAGTACCTTTAGCCATCAAATTTTTATGGAAAAATCTACTATTACTACCTATTTAGATCAAAACAAAGACCGTTTGTTAAATGAACTTTTTGATCTTTTACGCATCCCGTCTATAAGCGCTAATTCTACTTATGCAGCAGACGTTATAAAAACTGCCGAAGCAGTGAAGCAGCGTTTAATTGAGGCCGGGGCCGATAAAGTGGAATTGTGCCAAACTAAAGGTTTTCCGGTAGTTTATGGTGAGAAAATAATTGATCCAAACAAACCTACAATTGTAGTGTATGGTCATTACGATGTTCAGCCTGCTGATCCATTAGAATTGTGGGATTCTCCTCCATTTGAACCCGTGATTAGAAAAACAGAGGTTCATCCTGAAGGTGCTATTTTTGCGCGTGGATCTTGCGATGATAAAGGCCAGATGTACATGCACGTTAAGGCGTTTGAATTGATGATGAAAACAAACACCTTGCCGTGTAATGTAAAATTTATGATCGAAGGAGAAGAAGAAGTTGGTTCGCCAAGCTTAGGTCCATGGATCATTGCAAATAAAGAGCGATTAAAAGGAGATGTTATTTTAATTTCCGACACATCGGTTATTGCTAACGATACGCCTAGTATTGATACGGGTTTGCGCGGCTTAGCCTATATGGAAGTTGAAGTAGTTGGTCCAAATCGTGATCTGCATAGTGGTGTTTATGGCGGCGCGGTTGCAAATCCTATAAACATTTTATGTAAGATGATAGCGAGCTGTCATGACGAAAATAATCACATTACTATTCCTGATTTTTATGCAGATGTAATGGAGCTTAGTGCAGAAGAGCGTGCAGAGATGGCAAAAGCGCCATTTAATTTAAATGATTTTATTAATGACTTGAATGTTGGAGAAGAATTAGGAGAAAAAGGTTATACAACAATTGAACGCACCGGCATCCGTCCAACCTTAGATGTGAATGGTATTTGGGGTGGATATATTGGCGAAGGTGCTAAAACTGTTTTACCTTCAAAAGCATTTGCGAAGATCAGTATGCGTTTGGTGCCAAATCAAAATTCGGATAAGATCAGTGCTATTTTTCAAAAATATTTTGAAACCATTGCGCCAAAATCGGTTACTGTAAATGTAAAACCTCACCATGGCGGCGAGCCTTATTATTTAAGTTCAGAAAATATAGGATATAAAGCTGCCAGCATGGCCATGCAGGAAACGTATAATAAAAAACCAGTACCAACACGTGGCGGAGGCAGTATTCCTATTGTAGCCTTATTTAAAAAAGAATTAGGTTTAGATAGTATTTTATTTGGTTTTGGATTAGACTCTGATGCATTACATTCGCCAAACGAGCATTATGGTTTGTTTAATTATTATAAAGGCATTGAAACAATTCCTTTATTTTATAAGCATTTCACGCAGTTATCTTCTAAGTAAATAATTAGATGGCTTTAAGTGATTGGATAGGAACATTAGGGGTTACATTACTTTTAATTGCGTTTGCATTAAACATTGCAAAAAAAATAACACCCGAATCAAAAAGCTATTTGATCTTAAATACTTTAGGAGCCGGTTTAGCAGGAGTTTCGAGTTACATGATACATTTTTATCCTTTTGTGGTTTTAGAAAGTGTGTGGGTTTTAGCAAGTTTATTGGCATTATTTAATTTAAATAAAAAATAAAAATGAGATCATTATTTTCTGCGATTATTTTATTTTGTATTGTTTTCTTTTCAAGCTGTAAGGATTTTAAAGAGGCTCAATGTACCGGTGTTAAAGGTTTTAAAATAAATAAGATCAGTCCTCAGGGTATGGATGCTGATATCTTATTAGGAATAAAAAATCCGAATAAAATGGGTTTTTCGGTTTACCGAAGCGAATTTGATGTTATTTACAGCGGCATACATTTAGGGAAAGCAAAACTTTCTAAACGTGTTCGTATTGCAGGAAATACAGAGAAAACATACAGCTTTAATTTAAAAAGTAATTTTAAGGATGCTAATCCAATGGACATAATAAAGTTAATGGGTGGCGGAGGAAAAAGTATTATTGAGGTTGCGGGAGATCTAAAGGCCGGGAAATTTTATCTAAAAAAACGTTTCCCTGTTAAGATAAAACAAAAAGTGGATATGAATAGTAAAGATTAACCTTGCAAAAATAACCACATAGAAACATAGACTTTTTAACCATTAATTTTTACAGAGTTCACATAGCTTACTTCGCCTTGGCGAAGTAATTCCTATATTTTTCTTTTTATAAATTTTTAATTTCTATGAACCCTCTGATCCTATATGGTTAATTGGTAAACAGATTAATTTACTGAAGGTG
>JBEIEI010000039.1:0-16641 GCA_040382975.1 Flavobacteriales bacterium | reverse complement strand
TATACCATTTGGTATTGGTGACCAATTTACCGTGTAATTTGGTACCGGATTTACTGGATTAAATGTTAATCCTAAGTTAATGGCGTTTACCGAACTTGTACAACTTGATTGCGTTGTAGTTGGCGCTACTGCAGGTTGAGGACTAACACTAACAACAGAAGTTGCAGTAATTGTTTGAATAGCATTTAAACCGTTTAAACCTGTAATATATGTGGTATAAGTAGTTGTAACGTTTGGTGTAACAACAAAATTACCAGTACCGCTTGTTAAAGCACCAGGATTTAAAGAATAAGTAGGATTAGATAAACTCGCAAAATTAACAGGCACAACAGTTGCTGTGGAACCTGCGCAAATAGTGTAATTTGGATTACAATTTGGATTACACGTTAAACTTGAAGTTCCAATAGATTGAAAACTCACCAAAGTATTGATTCCGCTATAATTTGAAATACAAATAATAAATTGCTGACAAGCGTTAACTGCCAATGGCGGCTCATAATTTCCGGGATTTCCTCCTGGTGGAATATTTGCTGCTGAAGCAATTCCTGTGCCTCCAGAACTGGTTGCGTTCCAATTACATCTTATTGGCGGCAAAGTGTTGTTTGCAATATTATTACAGGTACTTGAAGAATACGGCCACATGGCCCAATCATAAAAACCTGCTTGTGGATTTGGACTATTTCCTGCACCAAATACAAATTCTAAATTACCGGGATTTGCAATGGTAATTAAAAGCCATTGTGGTTTTAATTCACCGGAAAGTAAACAACCTGCATTTGCAGACGCAGGGTTAGTTGTAGGGTTACTAATATTACTCGGCGAAGGAATATCTGCTACGTTACCAACACCCGACGTTGCGTTAAAAGTAAAATTGGGTGTAGTACACAACGGAATAGATTGGCTGCAATCGGCATTAATATTGGTTTGAGAAAACACTTTACTAACACCAATAAAAATAAAAATACTAAAAATAATTTTTTTCATGTGTTTACAATTATCGGGTTATTAATTGATTGATTGATTCAAATATTTTTCCTGAAGGAATGTTTTTATAAACTTCTTTTCCGTTTTCGTCAAACACAAAATTAGAAACTGTATTTGAAGGTACATCCAAATTATTCAACTGAATTAATTTTGTAGCGCCGTCTTTATTTAAAATAATGGAAGCTGCATCACCTTCCTTATTTATGATCACACAAACCAAGCCTTTTAATCCGCCTTTTAGTTTAGCAAATTCATAAATTTTATACACGTTATTAAATTGTTTATTCGCGTCTCTCGATTCCTGATTACTCACTAACCAAACATTAACGGCAATTAATTTATGTTCTAAATTTACTTCAGGATAGTTTTCCTTGATCGCTTTTTTTACTTTCAAAAAAAGATCTGATTGTGCATTTAAACAACTTGTAAATGCAAAAAACAAAATGAGTGTGGCTATTTTTTTCATGCTTAAATTTAATTAAAAACTTTGAGAAACAAAAAGCCCCGTCTAAAATTAGACGGGGCTTTAATATAATTAGATTAAATTTTAATTAACGGTATAAACTTACGTTACCTTTTTTCTCGTAAGTAGTTTCATCTTTACCGGTAGCTTTTATTACGTAAAAATAAGTTCCTACAGGTAGTTCTTTTCCGGCCATATTTTTACCGTCCCAAGCAATATTTCCTGTTGTACTAGTTGATTCGTAAACTTTATTACCCCAACGATCAAAGATGTTTGCGGTAATATCAGTAATGTTAGCCACTTTTAAGAAGAATACATCATTGCTTCCGTCACCATTTGGTGTGAACACGTTAGGCACTTCTAATTTAGAAGGAAGTTCAACTGAAATGATCTTAACAACTGTATCCAAACAAGTTCCTTTATTTACATACATCGTTACAGTATAAGTACCGGCATTAGTATAAGTAGTAGTTGGAGAAATTGAAACTGAATTAGTTATTTGACTAACGCCATTTCCGAAACTCCACACAGATGTAATACTAGCACTTGGTGTAGATGTAGATGTAGAAGCAGATAAATTCTGGAAAGTTACTGCTAAAGGCGCGTATCCTGTAAAAGTACTTGGTGCAAAATCACCATTTAAAGCTCCGTTAACCACTTGAACTTGACCTTGAGATACACAACCATTTGCAGGGTTAGTTACAAAAATATTGTATTCACCCGGCTTATTTACTACAGTAGTAGAACAAGTATAACAACTAAATGATGCAGTTGGTACAACACCCCAAGCATAAGTAAATCCGGTAGTAGTTCCTGTAATAATAGGTGCAATTGTAGCTCCGGCTGCAGCACAATCTAATATGAAAGGAGACGGTGCATTTGGTGTATTAACAATTGGGTAAATACGATTATCAATAATAGTTTTAAAAGCAGTTGCTTTACAACCATTATTAAGGTCAACTGCCAACAAAGTATATGTACCCGGTGTGAACGCGATGTAATTAGACTGATTACTTATAATTGGTTGAGGGCTCGGCCCTGTCCAAAGCGATGCTGTTACAATTGCCGGGTGAAAGAAAATAGAAGGTGCAGTACTACTATTATTAGTTAAACTAATAGTTGGTGTAGTACAAGTAATAACCGGAGTACCTGTAGGCGCAATACTAGTTAATGGCGGCTTAATATCCTGGTAGATAGTCATTGTTTGCGTGCTCTTACATAAGTTAAGATTATCGGTGATCGTTAAAGTGTAAGTTGCAACAGTTGGACTGTTAACCGCCGTAGAAGTAAACACAGTTAATGTATCGTTTGGTGCTAGCCCCGGATTACCCGGGAAAGCCCAACTGAATGAAACATTAGAATTAGTACTTGTACCTTGTAATAAGGTTTTTGGCACATTACACGTTAATGTAGGGTTGTTTGCGATAGCAGTTAATTGCGGTTGAAAAGTGTTTGAAATAATAGAAATTGGCACTTTTGTTTCGCAGTTGTTTGTCATATCCTTAACAACCACTGTGTATTGACCCGGTATATTTGCAGTAAATGTAGACGGCAATCCTGTGGTATAAGTAGGTCCAGAAAAACTTGGAGGCAATACAGTATAAGTAACCGTTCCTCCCGGTGAAGGAGAAGTTGTAACGTTATTTACACTTATTAAAGCTACACTAGTAGTTCCACAACCAATTGTAAAGCTTTGCGGACTGCTAACATTGTATAATGGGAAACCAAGTGATGATGTTACGTTAACTGTTTTTGTTACCGAACAACCGTTGATGCTATTGGTCACAACGTAGGTATAAACTCCAGGAGCAAGAAATTGCTGAATAGAAACTGTACCAGAGTTACAAACTGCACCAGCTGAATAAGGAGAGAACCAGCAATGGTTAACATTCGTCATAGTTGAAGTTGTAATACCTGTAAAGGTTGCTACAACACTGCTACCGCAGACGATATTTTGCACGGTAGGATTAACTGTTGACGTTGGATTTGTTTGATTAAAACCAATTGTAAATGTTGTACTAGCACTACAATTTGTATTTGGATCAGTCGCCGTAACCGTGTAAGACGCTGGATTGGTAAACGTTACATTCGTTCCAGTGGCAGTTCCACTTAAACTAACCCAAGAATATGTTAAAGCTCCGAAAGTGTAATTACTGTTGGCAATATAATTGATAGAAGGATTTGCACAAGTAATACTGCTTGATCCTGTAACATTTGTAATTGTTAAAGTTGGAACAGGGGGCGCATTATTTATATTTACAGTAGCAAAAGCAGTACAACCTAATGGATCAGTTGCCGTGACAGTAACCGGACCTGTCCCAATTGTATAAGTAGCTTGGGTGGTTGAAGCATTTATGGAAACTGGATTAGGAGACCAGACTATTGTAGACGAAACCGAAGCCGAACCTGCAGCTGTACAAGATGCAACAGCAACGGTGCCTCCACAAGGAGCTTGCTGCACCGATGCAACAATTTGCGGAGCAGGCGTAATTGAAACTGTAATTACACGTATAATAGGGAAACATGATCCAGCAGGATTCATTGTTAATGTATAGTTAGCTGAAATATTAGTAGTATAGGTTTGGTTAGTCATAGAAGGGGTATTAAATGGAGGATTTACACCAGGACCTGCCCATGAATAAGGCCCTAAACCTGCCGGAGCAATAATTGAAGCTCCTGCAGCACCACAAGTAGGTAACGTAATAGAAGGCGTTCCCGCAGGGAATGGATTACCGTTTCCAATAATAGTCATAGGAGCACACTTTGCGTCAAAATAAACATAAGCACCGTGACCACTAAAAATACAATCAACAACTGTAACGTCAATTTGAATTTGGAAATTTAAATATGCAGATAAGTCGATAGCAGAAGCTGTCCAATTAGAATATTTCCAAGCACCACCACCTATAGCATTTACGAAAACAGGTCCTCCTGGAGGAATAACAGCTGGACAACCAGCACCCGGAACCGCAATAGAAATATTAGGACAAGCTAAAACTGTTGAAGTATTTGAAACAGTATTAGTTACTGTAACTTCAATATTAAAACCAGGTTGCTCGCAACAAGCGTGAGTTCCATCTTGAATAACCGGTAAATAAGCATATTGAAATAAGGCATTGTTAGCGTTTACAATAAATGCTTTTGATAAACGAATAGCCTTGGCGCCTGACAAAGCATTATTTAGTTTAATAAAACAATTTCCGGCAGGGGTGGTATTTAATTGAGAATCAAAATACGAACTAATTTGACCAGGAATCTTAGGATCAACAGTTGGAGCGCTATAAACAGTGTAATTGTTTTGAGCGTTAAAAACAGGACCTGCGCATGAAGTTTTACTTCCTGATTGCAAACTCCAACCCTGAACGGCAGCCGGTGCATTGATTTGTGAGGTTGCTAACTCAAAATCTTCATTATTACAAGCCCCACCTGGAGCAACAGCATTGGTTTTGAAATTGGCTGGATTTTGAAAAAGAGTAAATTTCTTAGGACTCTTGGTCTTTAAATTATATTTCTGTTTGATGTAATCTCTTTTTTGGTTATAAAGATATACTTTAAACTCCTTTCCATAGCAACCGTTTGATAACGCAGCGGTCGAGGCAGAAGTCTCATCAAAACCTGCAACTGAGTCGCTGGTAAAGATGTAAGAGGACCTAAAATCCTCTTGTCCTATACTTTTATTTGCAAATACTGCAATAAAAGCCAGTAGGATGATGATAATTTTGTTTTTTGCTTTCATACTGTTCTATTTTGTAATTTTAGTTAAGTTTGTAAATATAACTATTTAGTTTATTTTAACAAAAGAATACAACATTCGTGCCAAACTCAAAAAAATGTTAAAATTCTAGCAGAAAATGGCTTTTTTTGATGTTAAAATAAACTTATCTTTGAAGTTTATACTTTAATTATGCAATTATTACAAAATAAGGTTGCCCTAATAACCGGAGCAACAAGAGGAATAGGTCGCGGAATAGCGCTAAATTTTGCGAAAAACGGAGCAAATATCGCTTTTACTTACGTTAGCTCTGAAGAAAAAGCAAAGGCTTTTGAAGTCGAATTACAAGCCTTAGGGGTTAAAGCCAAAGGTTATAAAAGTGATGCAGGAGATTTTAAGGCTGCAGATGAATTAGTAACCAATGTAGTAGCCGAATTTGGCACTATTGATGTTTTGGTAAATAACGCAGGTATTACCCGCGATACCCTTTTAATGCGCATGAGTGAGCAACAGTGGGACGAAGTAATGAATGCTAATTTAAAGTCTGTTTTTAATTTAACCAAAGCGGTACAACGCCCCATGTTAAAAGCTAAAAAAAGGTTCTATTATTAATATGAGTTCTGTTGTAGGTGTTAAAGGAAACGCAGGGCAAAGTAATTACGCTGCTTCAAAAGCAGGTATCATAGGTTTCACTAAATCAGTAGCCTTAGAGCTTGGCTCTAGAAACATTCGTTCTAATGCTATTGCACCGGGTTTTATTGAAACTGAAATGACGGCGGCACTCGATGAAAAAGTGGTTCAACAATGGCGCGATTCTATCCCATTAAAACGAGGCGGAACAACAGAAGATGTTGCTAATGTAACTTTATTTCTCGCCAGTGATATGAGTGCTTATGTTACGGGCCAATGCATTAATGTTTGTGGCGGCATGCTTACTTAATGCTATTAATTTAAAAAACCTTGTTTTCAAAAATAATAGTAAATAGTCCTTGGTATTTTTTTTTATTGAGCCTTTTAATAGGCTTAGTTGCTAGTACTTTACTCTATTATAAAAATAAAAAAAACACCGAGGTTCCTAAAAATGTAATTTATTTTTTATTTGTATTGCGTTTTTTTAGCATTACACTTATCACTCTTTTTTTACTCTCAATTTTTCTTAAACAAGTAAAAAACGAAACTCAAAATCCTATAATTTTATTCGCTATTGATAATTCCTCATCAATAGTTATGCAAAAAGATAGTTTAGAAGTAAAAAAAGACCTTCTTACAAATCTTGAAAACTTAAAAAACAGTATTTCTAAAAACTTTGAAGTTAAATCAATTCTTTTTGGTGATAAAACAATTTCATCTCCAAAAAATCCAAATTTTAATGATAAAGAAACAGACATTTCGAATTTAATTTCTGAAATAGAAAATAATTTTTCTAACCAAAACATTGGGGCTTTAATAATTGTTAGTGATGGTATTTATAACAAAGGATCAAATCCACTTTATACTGCCGAAAAATTAAACTTTCCAATTTACCCCATTGCGTTGGGCGACACCAGCGAAATAAAAGATGTCGCCATTCAAAAGATCAATCATAATCAGGTTGCTTATTTAGGTAATAGTTTTCCTGCAGAAGTTATCGTATCAGCAAAAAATTTTAAAGACAAAGAGGCGGTTGTAAGTCTTTTACAAGGTCAAATAGAAAAAGCTAAGCAAAATGTAAAAATTAATTCCGACAATTTCTTAGCCACTTGCAATTTTACTTTCAATGCCAGTACGGTAGGTCTTTTAAAATACACCGTTAAAGTCTCAGTTTTAGACGGCGAAAAAAACAGTTTAAACAATCAACGATCTTTTGTTGTAGACGTTATAGATAATAAGGAAAAAATATTGTTATTGGCCACAGCGCCGCATCCTGATATTGCAGCAGTTAAAGAGGCTATATTAAACAGTACAAGCTACGAAGTAGATTATAGTTTATCGTCTGAATTTAAAAAGTCTATAAAACCATACAGTTTAATAATTTTACATGGTGCATTAACCAATCAAAATACGATCATCAATGATTGTAAAATTAATTCCATTCCATTTTGGATCATTAACCCATTATCTGCAGAAAATTTATCAGGAGTAAAAATAAACTCTGCAATTAATAAATTTAATGATGCGGAATCTTATTTAAACAATTCTTTTGGGTTATTTACAATAAGTGATGAGCTAAAAAAATTCGCTAAAGAATTACCCGCAGTTAAAACTTTTTTTGGAAATTACGTCTTAGGAAACGGTAGTAATGTGCTAATTAAGCAACGTATTGGCAGCGTTGAAACCGAAAATCCGATTTTGAGCTTTTCTGAAATAAATGGTTTAAAAAACAGCGTATTTATTGGTGATGGTCTTTGGAAGTGGCGCATGAGAGATTTTGCCGAACACACAAACCATAATTTATTTAATGAATTAATTACTAAATCTGTTCAATACCTGGCTGTAAAAAGTGATAAAAGTTTTTTTAGAATCTCTGCCCTAAAAACAATCAACGAAAACGAAACTATTGAAATTGATGCCGAAGTCTACAATAAAAGTTACGAATTAATTACCGAGCCGGATGTTACACTTACCCTATCTAATTCCGACGGAAAAAAATTTAATTATACGTTTGGAAAAACTACAAATGCATATAAACTAAATATTGGCTTATTGCCATTTGGTGAATATAAATATGACGCTAAAGTAAAAGTAAATGGCGAATTATTTGTGAAGCACGGAAGCCTAATTGTTAAAGAAATAGTTTCAGAAAAAATAAATACAGTTGCCGATCATCAACTATTATTTTCAATGGCTAAAAGAACCGGCGGTAAATTGTTTTATAAAAATGAATTGGAAAAATTAGAAAGTGAATTACTCAAAAATGATCAAATAAAACCTATCACCTACTCCCAAAATAATACCAATTCACTTATCGATCTTAAATGGTTATTTTGGTTGATCTTAATTTTTCTTTCTATTGAATGGTACTTTAGAAAACGTTACACGTCTATTTAAGCCCATAAAATGTTAAAAAACATCTACCACCTACTTATTTTAATCTTCACAGTTTCGTGCTTTCAATTTTGTAGTTTATCACAAATTAAAGACGAGTCGCCTAAAATTAATTTAGTTAAAAATGGAACTAAATTCAAAATTAACCTACCAGAAAATCATTCGGGCGGTTATTTATGGCAATTAAGCGAAAACTACGATAAAAAGTTAATTCATGACGTTGGAGCGGTTTGGCACGGAAATGAAAGAGGAATTGACTTTAATCTAAAAGCCTTATCAATAGGGCAAACTACGCTTACACTCATTAAAAGAAAATATACCGATACAATAACTAATAAAACCTTCATTGTTAACATCATAGCCAAATAATTTTTATTTTTTGAACTTAAACGTTAACTTTACGTTGCTATAAGAACACACAACTAAATTTAACTATAATGAGTGAACAAAAAGTAATTCGGTTTAATAATACCAACAGACAATTTTATACTGAACTTAAAAAAAGAGTAGACGCCTACTTTAAAGATAATAAAATAAGCAAAAGTGGTAACTTAAACATGTATCTAAAAACCGCATTTATGTTTGCGGCTTATTTTGTACCTTATTTTTTGATCACCCTTAACGTATTCGATAGCAAACTAATTTGGTTATTGTTGGCTGTTGTTATGGGTTTTGCAATGGCTGGTATCGGTCTTTGCGTAATGCACGATGCCAATCATGGCAGCTACAGCAAAAACACAAAATTTAACCGTTTTTTAGGTTTCATAACCATCAGCTTTATTGGTGGACACTCGTTAAACTGGAGAATTCAGCACAATGTTATTCACCATACTTACACAAACGTTCATGAGATAGATGAAGATATTGCTCCTCCGGGATTTATGCGTTTTGAACCACATGCTAAACACAAATGGATCCATAAATTGCAATTTATCTACGCTTGGTTCTTCTATGGTATGATGACATTAATGTGGAGTACTACAAAAGATTTTAAACAATTAATGAGGTACAGCAAAAAAGGGCATTTAAAAACGGCTAATACAACTTTTGCTACTGAATTAACCTTAATTATTTTATCAAAGATCCTTTATTACAGTTACTTACTTATTCCTTTTTTCTTAGTAAAAGAGATGACCATCTTAAATTGGCTGGTTGGTTTTGTTATTATGCATTACTTAGCCGGTTTGGTGTTAGCTATGATCTTTCAACCTGCGCACGTTGTTGAGGATACCGAGTTTCCATTACCAACCGAAGAAGGAAATATTGAAAACCATTGGGCAGAACATCAATTAAGAACAACCATGAATTTTGCAACCGGCGACCCAATTTTTTCTTGGTTAGTTGGTGGGTTAAATCATCAAGTAGAACATCATTTATTTCCTACTATTTGTCACGTTCATTACCCAAAAATTTCCAAGATCGTAAAAGAAACTGCTAAAGAGTTTAATTTACCTTATTTAGATAAAAAAACATTCGCAGGGGCTTTATGGTCGCACGAAAAAGTACTTTATAAATTAGGCAGAGCCGCTTAATTCTTAGTTCAATTAACAAGGAGCCTTATCTAAAAAATAAGGCTCTTTTTGTTTTCAATAGTCCCCTTGCATTTCCAAAAAAACTGTAACTTCGGGTTTGATTTTAAATCTTATTAATTATTGATATGGAAAAATTTGATGTAACCATTATTGGCGGAGGTCCGGGTGGATATGTTGCGGCAATTCGTTGCGCACAATTAGGAATGAAAACTGCGTTAATAGAAAAATATACTTCGTTAGGAGGCACCTGTTTAAATGTTGGATGTATTCCCTCAAAAGCTTTACTAGATTCGAGTGAGCATTTTCACAATGCTGTACACAATTTTAAAGAGCATGGAATCGATATTCCTGCACCGAAAGTAAACATCAAACAAATGATCGAGCGTAAGCGCGGGGTAGTTAAAATGACCGTAGAAGGGATTAATTACTTAATGAAGAAAAATAAGATCACCGTATACACCGGTCATGGTTCTTTCGTTACAAAAAATCAAATAGAAATTTTAAAAGCGGATGGTTCTAAAGAAACTGTAGAAACCGGAAAAAGTATTATCGCCACAGGTTCAAAACCATCAAGTTTACCTGGCATTGATATTGATAAAAAAAGAGTGATCACATCTACCGAAGCTTTAGAAATGACCGAAGTACCTCAACACTTGATCATCATTGGCGGCGGTGTTATTGGTTTAGAATTAGGAAGTGTTTACGGTCGTTTAGGAAGCAAAGTAACCGTTGTTGAATTCATGGATCGTATCATTCCGGGAATGGACGGTGCATTAAGCAAAGAATTACAACGTGTTCTTAAAAAGAATTTAGGTTTTGAGTTTTTATTTAAACATAAAGTTACCGGCACAAAAGCAAGCGGCAAAGAAGTAACCGTTAGTGCTTTAAACAGTAAAGACGAAAAAGTTGAAATAAAAGGAGATTATTGTTTAGTGGCTGTTGGAAGAAAACCATACACTGATAATTTAGGATTAGATAAAGTTGGCGTAAAGTTAGATAACCGCGGTAGAATTGAAACCGATGAACATTTAAAAACTAATGTTGATGGCATTTACGCTATCGGCGATGTTGTTAAAGGCGCCATGTTAGCTCATAAGGCTGAAGAAGAAGGTGTTTATGTTGCCGAACAATTAGCCGGACAAAAACCGCATATTAATTATAATTTAATACCGGGCGTTGTTTACACTTGGCCTGAAGTTGCCGCTGTAGGTTATACCGAGGAGCAATTAAAAGAACAAGGTAAAAAATACAAAGTTGGTAATTTTCCATTTAAAGCAAGTGGAAGAGCAAGAGCGAGCATGGACACCGATGGTTTTGTAAAAGTATTAGCCGATGAAACTACAGACGAAATTTTAGGTGTTCACATGATCGGTCCGCGTACAGCCGATATGATCGCTGAAGCGGTTGTTGCGATGGAATACAGAGCAAGTGCCGAAGACATTTCGCGTATGAGCCACGCGCATCCAACATTTACAGAAAGCATGAAAGAAGCTTGTTTAGATGCAACAGGCAAACGCGCGTTACATATTTAAAATCAAAAAAATCCGCAAAGCGGTAAACTAAAAAATGAGCACACCAAAAGTAGGAATAATAATGGGTAGCAAAAGCGACTTGCCAACAATGCAAGCTGCTGCAGATATTTTAAAACAATTTGAAATTGAGTTTGAGATAGATATAGTTTCTGCTCATCGCACTCCCGAAAAAATGGTGGATTATGCAAAAACTGCTCACATAAGAGGGTTACAAGTTATCATCGCAGGCGCCGGTGGTGCTGCGCATTTACCGGGCATGGTTGCTTCCTTAACCCCACTTCCTGTAATTGGTGTTCCTGTAAAAAGCAGTAACAGCATTGATGGCTGGGATAGTTTATTAAGCATTGTTCAAATGCCTAATGGCGTGCCTGTTGCAACTGTTGCCGTTAACGCTTCGCAAAATGCAGGCATTTTAGCCGCACAAATATTAGGTTCATCTGATAAAGCTATTCAGCAAAAAATGATCGCTTTCAAAGATTCTTTAAAAGAAGCTGTGTTAAAAGCAAGTGAAGACTTGAGAAGTACCAGCCCAAAAAAATATTTATAACTTCTTCCTAAACATAAATGGCAAAAAAAAATAATCTCGTAAAACTGGGTGATGCCATTAACCAGATCTTTAAACAAGAAAAACTGGATGTAAAAATATCTCAGTTCACTGTAAAAAATGGTTGGAAAGATATTGTTGGAGAAGTGATCGCAAAAAGTACAACCGAACTTTTTTTTAATGAAAAAACCATTTTTGTTGGTTTAAATTCTGCCGCTCTCAAACACGAATTATCTTTTAGAAAAGAAGAAATAGTTGCCAATATCAATAAATTTTGTGGTTATAAATTAGTTGACCAAATTGTTATACGTTAAGAATCTCCTTAAAATGAAAACACTTAAGCTTATCCCTATTTTATTTTGTTTTGTATCCTTCTCACAAAACCAAGATTCCATCACCTTAAAAAAGATCTATAATTTTTACTTAACAAAAAGTAAATGTTATTCAAACTTAGAACATTTAGCAACAAAAATTGGAGGTCGTTTAAGTGGAAGTCCGCAAGCTGAACAAGCCGTTAATTGGGCAAAAAAAGCCATGTATGAAGCCGGAGCCGATACAGTTATTCTTCAACCATGTATGGTGCCTCATTGGGTTAGAGGTAAAAAAGAAAAATGTAATTTATCTTCAGCAAAACTAAAAATTAATAAACCATTAAATTGCATCGCCCTTGGAAACTGTGTAGGCACAGGCCCCCAAGGCGTTAACGCTACAGTTATTGAGGTAACTAGCTTTGAAGAACTTGAAGATCTTGGCGAAGCAAATGTAAAAGGTAAGATCGTTTTTTATAATGTATTCTTTGATCAAACGCATGTTAAAACCGGAAGTGCCTATGGCGAGTCGGTAAAATACAGAAGCAAAGGTGCAAGTTACGCAGCAAAATATGGTGCCGTTGGTTCTGTTGTTAGAAGCATGACTTCTGTTGCAGATGATGAGCCGCATACAGGCAACATGAATTATGATACAACAATTAGTAAAAGAAAAATTCCGACACTTGCAATCAGTTACCTAGCGGCAAATCAACTAAGTGACGCTATAAAAAAAGATAAGAATACTAAATTATATATTGAAACACATTGCCAATCTTTACCCGATGCACCATCCTTTAACGTAGTTGGACAAATTACAGGCACAGAAAAACCGAATGAATTTATTATTGCAGGTGGGCATCTTGACAGCTGGGATAACGGACAAGGCGCGCATGACGACGGCACAGGTGTTGTTCAAAGCATCGAAATTCTTTCTGTTTATAAACTTTTAGGCATTAAACCAAAACACAGTATTCGTGCAGTTGCTTTTATGAATGAAGAAAATGGACTAGCCGGTGGAGAAGCCTATGCAAAATTTGCTAAAGAAAAAAACGAAAAGCACATTGCTGCTTTAGAAACAGATGCCGGAGGCTTTACCCCTAGAGGTTTTGGTGTTGATACAACAAATGGATTATATAATTTAGTAGTAAAATGGAGATCTTTGTTTGCCCCCTATTATGTTGAAAGAATTGAAAAAGGCGGTGGTGGAGCCGATCTAATGGCCCTCGAAAAATTAGGCGTTCCTTGCATTGGTTTTGAACCCGATACGCAACGCTATTTTGATATTCATCATACCGCCCAAGATACATTTGATAAAGTAAATAAACGTGAGCTAGAGTTGGGCTCAGCAGGTATTGGTGCGTTAATTTATCTATTAGATAAATACAAATAAACAACCCTTTTTTCCTTCAAAAAAATCTCGGCTTTTTAGATTATATTTGTATATAATTTATTGTTATGACTGAGACTATGACCAAGAGCGCAGAATTAATCGGATTAGAAGAAAATTTTGGAGCGCATAATTACCATCCAATTCCTGTTGTTCTTGAAAAAGGCGAAGGGGTTTATGTTTGGGATGTAGAAGGAAAAAAATATTTTGACTTCCTTTCCGCATACAGTGCTGTAAATCAAGGTCATTGTCACCCACGAATAGTAAAAGCATTAACAACACAGGCACAAAAATTAACCTTGTGCTCGCGCGCATTTTATAATTCACAATTGGGCGAATACGAAAAATTTATAACTGATTTTTTTGGTTACGATAAAGTATTACCAATGAATACAGGTGTTGAAGGCGGAGAGACTGCTGTTAAGTTAGCACGTCGCTGGGCATATGATGTTAAAGGAGTTAAAGAAAATCAGGCTAAAATTGTTTTTGCCAAAGGAAATTTTTGGGGAAGAACATTAGCGGCTATTTCATCAAGTAACGATCCTAGCAGTTATAAAGGCTTTGGACCATATATGCCGGGTTATGAATTAGTTGATTATAACGATCTAACCGCATTAGAAAATGCAATAAAAGACCCAAACACAGCTGCGTTCATGGTTGAGCCTATTCAAGGTGAAGCCGGTGTAATTGTTCCAACTGAAGGTTATTTAAAAGGAGTAAGAAATCTTTGTACCAAGTATAACGTTTTGTTCATTGCCGACGAAGTGCAAACAGGTTTAGCAAGAACAGGAAAAATGTTAGCCTGCGATCATGAAGGTGTAAAACCGGATATTTTAGTTTTAGGAAAAGCTTTAAGCGGTGGGATCCTTCCTGTAAGCGCTGTATTAGCATCTAACGAAATTATGCTAACCATTAAACCGGGTGAGCATGGCAGCACCTACGGAGGAAATCCTTTAGCATGCGCTGTGGCCATGGAAGCTTTAAAAGTTTTAAAAGATGAAAAGCTTGCGGAAAATGCAGAAGCCTTAGGCGTTATCTTCAGAGAAGAAATGATCAAATTACAAAACAGTACTGATATTGTTACCGCTGTTAGAGGTAAAGGTTTATTTAATGCCATTGTTATAAAAGAAAAAAATGGTAAAACTGCTTGGGATGTTTGTTTAAAATTTGCAGAAGAAGGTTTATTAGCTAAACCTACCCACGGTGATACTATTCGTTTTGCACCACCATTGGTTATCACCAAAGACCAATTATTGGAAGGTATAGATATTATTAAGAACGTGATCTTATCGTTTGATTAATCAATTAACTAAATGGTATCCTACAATCCAAAAGACTGGCTCAAACTAATTCTCAATTTTCATAAATCAGATACATTTGTTATTCTGTTTCCTGCAATACTTTTGCTTGGCGCAATTACGGGAGGCATTAGTTATGTAGAACAAAATCATTTTCACGAATTTTTACCGGCTAACTTAACCATCTTCCATCAAATTTCGGGTTTTATTATTTCGTTGGTTTTGGTATTTAGAATTAATTCTGCTTATGATCGCTGGTGGGAAGGACGAAAATTATGGGGCTCCTTATTAAACAATTCAAGAAACCTTTGCATTAAACTAAATGCATTAATTCCGAAAGAAGATAAGACAACAAGACAAGAAATTCATGCTTTAATTAGCAGTTATGCTTTTTCATTTAAAGAACATTTAAGAGGAAATGATGCAATCGATGAAATGATTTTTAGTGATGAATTAAAAAAAGACAGTTACATCAACGCATCACATAAACCAAATTATATTGCTAAAACATTAACGACTTATATTTTAAATATTTGCAAAAAAAATCCGCAAACACCAAACGACTATCTTATTGTAAGTGAAAACCTGGATGATTTCACTGAGATCTGCGGCGCCTGCGAGCGAATTAAAAACACACCTATTCCCTACTCTTACAGTATTTTTATAAAGAAGATCGTTTTTATTTACATCATTACAATGCCAATTTCTTTCGGCTTAACAACGGGTTATTGGTCCATCCCTATTGTTATGATCATGTTTTATGCCTTCGCTTCTCTAGAATTAATAAGTGAAGAAATAGAAGATCCATTTGGAACAGATTCTAATGATCTTCCAACGGATGAGATCGCAGCAAAAATAAAAGAGAACACTAAAGAAATATTATTAACGTGAATAAATTAAAATACGATTACTCGCACAAAGGTGATTTCGAAATGAAAGTAACCACCTTTTTTGGTTTAGAAGAAGTTCTTGCTAAAGAATTATTGCACCTTGGAGGCAAAGATATTACTGAGTTTAAACGAGGCGTTTCGGTTGTTGGCGATATGGGATTTTTATATAAAGCCAATTTATGTTTGCATACTGCTTTAAAAATTGTAATTCCAATTATAAAATTTGAAGCTAATAACGAACAGGAGTTTTATGACAACATTAAAATAATTGAATGGGAAAATTTTATTTCTACCACCGATAGTATCATGATAGAAAGCGTTTTAAATTCTGAACTTTTCACTCACTCATTATTTGCATGTCAAAAAGCAAAAGATGCTATTGTAGATAGATTTCGCGAAAAAACAGGCGTTAGACCCGATGTTGACCTAATTAATCCAGCATTTAAATTATACATTCATATTTATAAAAATGAAGTCACTATTAATTTAGACAGTAGCGGAGATCCATTATACAAACGTGGTTACAGATCGGATATTAACGAGGCACCAATGAAAGAAGTGCTTGCGGCAGGTTTAGTGAAATTAAGCGGCTGGGAAAGACACCAAGAGTTAATTGACGGTCGGCGTTTTTTTTAATTCGTTCACCAACTATCGACGTTTTCCACCCGAGAGGTTTTTTTCCGGGTCACACTGAGGTTGAAAAAAAGTGACCCAAAACAGTTTTTTGGGCCGATTTTTTTGCGCTTGGGCAAAAAAAGTTGTTTGGAGGGTTTTTGACGACCCAACGTCTGATCAAGTGGATCACAGGAATCTGTTTTTTCGAACCGATTTCTGAACAGAAAAAAGCTTTTTGTGATGCTCTGATTTTTTTGCTGCCACCGCAAGCAGTGCATTATTGATAAATCAGCACCGCACAGCACTGCTTTAGTCACGTCTCTAAAGTAGTTAAGGTAGTAAAGTTGTAATC
>JBEIEI010000038.1:0-16780 GCA_040382975.1 Flavobacteriales bacterium | reverse complement strand
ATCATTCAGAAAGTGTATTGATCTTTAATTCGGGTTACGATGCCAATCTTGGTTTGTTTTCGAGTGTACCTCAAAAAGATGATCTTGTTTTATTTGATGAATTGATCCATGCTTCCATTTATGATGGAATAAAATTGGGTTATGCTAAACATTATAAATTCAAACATAATGATGTTAGTTCTTTAAATGATCTTATTCAACGACATCAAAATAATTTTAAAGCAATTTATATTGCGGTAGAAAGTGTTTATTCAATGGATGGGGATATTGCCCCTCTTATTGAAATAACAGAACTAATTAAAGGTTTAGAGAATGTTTTTTTGATCGTTGACGAAGCTCATGCTATTGGCGTTTTTGGTAAACACGGAAGAGGTTTGTGTAATGAATTAGGTATTGAAAAAGTATGTTTTGCCAGAGTGTATACTTATGGAAAAGCAATGGGTTGTCACGGCGCTGCTATTGTAGGAAGCGATGTGTTAAGGAACTATTTGATCAATTTTGCGCGTTCGTTCATTTACACAACAGCTTTACCAAACCATAGTGTTGAAGCGATTTTACATGCTTATCAATTATTAGTAGAAACGCAACAGAACGAGTATTTGAAAACTAATATTGATCATTTTAATTTTAAAACTTCCGGGATAAAGAATTTAATAAAAAGTAAAAGTGCCATTCACAGTTTAGTTGTTGGCAATAACCAAAAAGTAGATTTGTTAGAAAAACAATTAGCGAAAATTAATATTTACGCAAAAGCCATAAAAAGTCCTACAGTAAAAGAAGGTACAGAGCGATTGCGTTTTTGTTTACATGCCTTTAATACAAAACAAGAAATAGATCTATTAATTGAATCCTGTCAGGTTTTTAAAACCTGACAGGATTAGTCAAAAAAATTAAATATGAATAAATATTTTATTACAGGAATAGGAACTGATGTTGGTAAAACAATTGTTTCAGCAATTTTAACCGAAGCATTAAAAGCAGATTACTGGAAACCTGTGCAAAGTGGCGTTGCAGATGGAACAGATAGGGGATTAGTATCTTCTTTAATTACAAATACAACCAGTGTTTGCCACAATGAAAGTTATTCTTTTCAAGAACCTGTATCGCCACACTTGGCAGCTAGTTTAGAAAATCAAAAAATTAAATTAGAACAAATGCATTTGCCCGATACTCAAAATGATCTGATCATAGAAGGTGCCGGTGGCATATTGGTTCCGCTAAACGATAGCAATTATGTTATTGATCTTGCGCAGGAATTTGAAGCGGATGTTATTTTGGTTTGCAGAAATTATTTAGGATGTATCAACCACTCATTATTAAGCATTGATTATTTAGTGAAAAATAATTTTCCGGTAAAAGGAATAGTGTTAGTTGGAAATTTTGATAAGGCTGTGAAGTTGGCCATTACCAATTATTCTGAATTACCTGTATTAGCTGAGATTCCGGAAATGTCTGAAATTTCTAAAGAAACTATTTTAAATCAGGCGCAAAAAATAAACGTAAGTTTGTTTCAAGATTAAAATGAGCATTCAGGAAAAAGATAAACAGTTTGTTTGGCACCCCTTTACACACCAGTTAACGGCCAATCCGCCCATTAACATTGCTAGAGGTGAAGGTGTTTATTTTTTTGATGACAAAGGCAATAACTATATTGATGCGATCTCAAGTTGGTGGGTTAATTTACACGGACATTGTAATCCATACATTTCAAAAAAAGTTAGCGAACAACTGGTTCAGTTAGAGCACTCTATTTTTTCTGATTTTACACATGGGCCGGCAGTTACTTTAGCAGAGCGCTTGTTACAACATCTTCCAAAAAATCAATCAAAGATATTTTATTCTGATAATGGTTCAACAGCAGTGGAAGTGGCATTAAAAATGACCTTGCAATACTGGCACAATCAAAAAATAAATAAAACCTTATTTATTGCTTTTGAAAACGCTTACCACGGCGATACTTTTGGCGGTATGAGTGTAGGGGCACGTAATGTTTTTAATAATGCTTTCGAAAATTCATTATTTAATGTGGCGCACATTCCTTTGCCTACTAAGGACAATATTGAGGAGATCAAGAGTATAATTCAGCTTTGGTCTGAGCAACATGAAATTGCAGGTTTTATTTTTGAGCCGTTAGTGCAAGGCGCTGCCGGAATGCTGATGTATGAAACGGATTGTTTGGATGAATTAATTTTATTGTGCAGAGAAAATAAAATTATAACCATTGCCGATGAAGTAATGACAGGCTTCGGACGTACCGGAAAATTTTTTGCGAATGATCATTTAAAAAACAAGGCCGATATTATTTGTTTAAGTAAAGGTTTAACCGGAGGTTATATGCCAATGGGTGTTACAAGCTGCTCGCAATTTATTTATGACGCATTTTTAAGTGAAGATAAAACAAAAACTTTTTTTCACGGTCATAGCTACACCGCTAACCCAACGGCTTGCAGTGCAGCATTGGCCAGTTTAGATCTTTTAGAAAAAGATGAGACCTGGCATCAAATAAAAATGATCGAAGATGCCCATCAACAATTTAAATTAAAAATTGAAACAAATCCTAAATTGAAAGATGTACGCGTAAGAGGTACTATTATTGCATTTGAATTAAATACCGATGAGCATACTCATTACCTAAATAATGCGTCGCAATCCATCACAGATTTCTTTTTGCAAAAAGGAATTTTGTTACGACCACTTGGAAACGTTTTTTACATTTTACCACCTTATGTAATTACAAAACAAGAGTTGAATTATATCTATTCTTCGATCGAAGAATTTTTGAGCTGATCTATTTTTTATTGAATGCTTTATCTAGTTGCCAGGTTAAAAGGCCGCTGCCTATACCAATTAGCATACCCCCTAAAACATCTGTGCCGTAATGCATGCCTAAGCGCATTCGCGAATAACCAACTAAACTTGCGTAAGCATATGCAGGAACTGTAACGTACCATTTTTTATAACTTAAACTAACCGCGGGTGCGGTAGCAAATGCCGCAGTGGTATGTCCGCTAGGGAAAGAATATGGGCCTGCATGGTCTCTTTTTATTATATCATTTGGGTATTCGGTAAAGGGTCGAGTGCGATTAACAACATATTTTAAACCTGTTGTAACGCCAACTGCAAAAGCAATAGACACAGCGCTTTTGTAACCGTTGCGCATCATAACATCATCTTTATTAATGTAGCCGTGGGTCCAAATTCCAACTACGCTTACCGGCATTGCCGGATAAACAGAGAATGAAACTCCTTTCATTGTTTTATCCCAACAGGGCATATCCGTTTGATTAAGCGTTTTTAAAACTTTATAATCAAGGTTTTGAGAGTGAAAAAAACTTCCTGTAAATAAGATAAAGAGTATGAGATTTTTTTTTGCCATTTTTAAATTTACAAAAGCATGCCAGCAATAGTTGCAGATAAATAACTTGCTAATGTTCCGCTTACTAAAGCCCTTAAACCTAATTTTGCAAGATCGGCTCTGCGTTCCGGCACTAAGGCACCAATGCCACCTATTTGCATGCCTACCGAACTAAAATTAGCAAAACCGCAAATAGCAAAACTTGCAATAATTAAACCTTTTTCGCTTAATGGTTTTGCGAGTTGATGGGTCATTGTATCAAAAGCAACAAATTCATTAATAGTTAATTTTTGCCCCATTAATGTAGCCACTTGCTGAACGTCTTCGGAGGGAACTCCCATACACCATGCTAAGGGATAAAATAATTTCCCAAAAATATAATCTAACGAAAAGCCGGGATAAATTTTTCCTAAACCATAATTTATCATAGCTATAAGAGCAATAAAACCAATTAGCATTGCAATAACATTAATGGCAATTTTCATTCCATCACCTGCGCCGTGCGAAATGGCATCGATCAAGTTAGTATGTTCTTTTTTTATGACGACACTAACTTTTCCTTTAGTAACCGGCTCTTCAGTTTCGGGAAAAATAATTTTTGAAATTACGATTGCTGCAGGAGCTGCCATTAAACTGGCAGTTAATAAATACTCTGC
This sequence comes from Flavobacteriales bacterium, assembly GCA_040382975.1. Classification (GTDB taxonomy): domain Bacteria; phylum Bacteroidota; class Bacteroidia; order B-17B0; family Aurantibacillaceae; genus Aurantibacillus. The sequence goes on along the minus strand of JBEIEI010000038.1, from coordinate 12,769 downwards.
TTTGGCACCCATGTTTACATAAACAATTAAAATTCCTCCTGCAATACAAGCCATGCTTCCGGCCATAGATGAAAGTAATTCGCTCTTTGTCATGGTGGGTAAATATGGTCTTATCATAACTTGCGCTTCAACCTGACCAACAAATGCACTTGCAACGTTACTTAAAGCTTCGGCGCCACTTGCACGCATCACAAAATTCATCACTTTTGCAATTACTGCTACAACGCGCTGCATAATGCCGATGTGATATAATATTGCAACAAGTACGCAAACTAAAATAATAGTTGCTGTAACACTAAAAGCAAAAACAAATGTATGAGGTGAGCCAAAAGCAGAAGAAGTTCCGTCGTGCTTATCTATCATAATACCTCCGTAAACAAAGGATGCGCCTTGGGTTGCAAATTGCTCTATCTTTCCCATACCTCTGCCTAAGAAAGCAAAGAAGTTGGTAATAAAGGGCACTTTAAGAACCAGTACTGCAATTACTATTTGTAATGCTAAGCCACTAAATACTAACCGTAAATTAATTGCCTTTCTATTATTTGACATCAGAACTGCAATTCCAAAAATTACAATAATTCCAATTATGCCTGTAAATCTATCCATGGTTAAAAAATTATGTACCAAAATACTAAATAATAATCTGTAACCAAAGTGAATGTTATTAGTTATTTATTGAAAAAGGGAGGAAAAAATGATCAGAAAAATTTTTAATATGGTTTTGATGTTTAGTTTGCAGTTGAGTGCGAATAATCATGAAATGAAATTACAAAAAGCTTTAGATCAAAATTTGGTTAAAGCAGAAGTAAAAAGCCTTGGCGGTTACCAGGGGTATTGTATTTTGTTGACCTTAAAAAATTTAGGGAAAGATTCCTTAAGGATTATTTTGGAGCCGGGAAGAAGATTAAACTCTGTAGACGATAAAAATCAAGACATCTTAGTTACCAAGGAGGAAATTATAGTGTTACAAAAATTTGAAAACAGATCTATAAACGTTAAAGGATATTGTTGCCAGGCTTCTAATTTCAGTCCTTCAACGGGCGCAAAATATGATATCAATAAAATGGCAGACCCTAGTTTAGTTTCGTTAGCGCAATATTTAAATGCTTGTAATTTAGACGCGAATACCGAGCAGCAAGCAATTTGGGCAATTAGCAACAATAAACCAACAGCTAACATAGCGTCTAATAACGATTCGTTACTACTACCTTTAAAGCGCTTAGTTGCTAATTTAAAAGGCGAGAAAGTGCCATGGTATTCTTTGATCACAAAAACATTCTTATACTCTAGTGGACGAATGGATACTTATCCTTTGTATTTAAGAGGCAAATTAAATTACTCCAATGATAAAGAGAATTATGTTTCGCTATATGTATACAACGAAAAAGGAATACCGGTTTGTCAGATCAAAAGTGAATGGTTAACGCCTTGTGCCGATAAAGATTATAATTTGAATATTCCGGTTAAAGGATTAGCAAAGGGTAAGTATACCATAGAACTAAAAACTCCTGAAAAGCAGTTAGCTAAACAGGAGTTTGAGATTTAAAATGCCGCGAATTACACAGATTAACTCAAATTCTAAATAAAATTAATTAGAGTAATTCGTGAAATTAGTGGCTAGTTTTAGTCTTTAAACAGAGGGTATTTTTCCATCATGGTATTTACCTTCTTTTTAATTTTTGCTAATTCCTTTGGATTGTCTTTGTTTTTTAAAACTGAATCTATCAACTCAACGATTTTTAAACATTCTTTTTCTTTTAATCCGCGAGTTGTAATTGCAGGAGAACCAATTCTGATTCCTGAAGTAACAAATGCCGATTTATCGTCAAAAGGAACCATGTTTTTATTTACCGTAATATTTACTTGTTCTAAAGCAGCAAGTGCCTCTTTACCGGTTAAATTTTTATTTCTAAGATCAATTAAGAACATATGATTATCTGTTCCTTTTGAAACAATATTATAACCAAGATCCATAAAGCCTTTTGCCATTGCTTTTGAGTTTTTAACTACCTGAATACAATAGTGCATGTAATCATCAGTTAACGCCTCGCCGTATGCCACAGCTTTAGCTGCGATCACGTGCTCTAGCGGACCACCTTGTATTCCTGGAAAAACAGCCATGTCTAGGATAGCACTCACCATTTTTGTTTCTCCCTTTGGTGTTTTTTCGCCGAATGGATTTTCAAAATCTTTACCCATCATGATCATTCCTCCACGAGGCCCACGCAATGTTTTGTGAGTTGTAGTAGTAACAATATGGCAATGAGGTAATGGATCGTTTAAAATTCCTTTTGCAATTAAGCCACTTGGGTGCGAAATATCTCCCAAAAGAATTGCGCCAATTGAATCAGCTATTTTTCTTAAACGTACATAATCCCAATCACGCGAATAGGCACTTGCACCGCAAATGATCATTTTTGGTTTTTCTGCTTTTGCAGTAGCTTCTAATTTATCGTAATTAATAACACCGGTTTCTTTTTCAACACCATAAAATGTTGGGCGATATAATTTCCCTGAATAGTTTACTGAAGCGCCGTGTGTTAAATGTCCACCGTGAGAAAGATCAAGGCCTAAGATCGTATCGCCCGGCTTTAAACAAGCCAGCATAACTGCTGCGTTTGCTTGTGCTCCTGAGTGAGGTTGAACGTTTACCCAAGCTGCCCCAAATAATTCTTTTGCACGGTCAATAGCTAATTGCTCAATTTTATCTACAACTTCGCAGCCGCCGTAATAGCGTTTAAAAGGTAAACCTTCGGCGTATTTGTTAGTTAAAACGCTTCCCATAGCCTGCATTACTTGTTTACTAACGTAATTTTCGCTGGCAATTAATTCAATACCTGTGGTTTGGCGGTGTTGCTCTTCTTTTATTAATTTAAAAATTGTGGAATCTCTTTTTATCATGATTTTGTGGATTTTGGGTATAACTTTTCAGAGGCAATTAATATTAAACAAATTATGGGTGACTGTGCAATTCCAAGTAACCAACGACTAACAGTATATTCATCATCCTGCAAACGACCATTCACAAAATATCCGTAAATCATTGCTAACGCAGCCAAAGTTAATAAAAGGATATAAGAATAGACAAGAAATTTCAATAATATTTTTTGATCGCTAAGATTTTTTATTGCCAAATAATTCGCAAAAAAGAAAATAACAACCCACAAAGCGCTATAAATGTATTTTGAATAATACAAGGTTTTATATGAAAATGCATTAAATGGCTCCATCACTGCCGGTATTGGTAAGTCGGTATGGTTATAATATTTTTGAAACATGATATTGTTCAAGTTCACAAAAAAAAATTCTCGGAAATAGCCAATACAACCAAAGATCAAAAGAAAAATTATTAGAGTTTTAATCTTCATGCTCTTTTGAGTTTATTTTAGAATATTTATTTACCCATATCATCCAAAGCATGAATATGAAGGCGTAAATTAAAAAAGTAAATGTATAGGTGTGATTAAAGCTTAAGAATTGTGGGGCATAATTAGCAATCAATACTAAGCCAATAACTCTTAAAATGTTTAGTAAATGAATGCAAAATATCCCCAGAGGAATGAACCAAAGTTTGGTTTTTGTTTTACCTGGATAGGCGATAATAAAAACAGAAAACAAGGAAAATAAGGTAATGGCGTTACAATTTGAACCCACCCAAACACCATTAGACCCATCAATGCCAATTACTTGATAATCACGATCCTGCAGAACTGTAAAAGTTTTGTAGCCTATACCCTCCAGGAATACATTGACTGTTTGAATAATTGAACCAATAAATTTTTGATCGTAATAAGTATATCTTTTTAATATAAATTGATAAGCAAGGTACAAAAAGAGATAAAGTATACCGGCAGTAAGAACAAATTTAACAAAGGCATTTTGCTTGATTAAAGCCCTCATGAAAGCATAATAATTAAATTTTGGAATTGTTTTTTTTGCGAGAATCTACCATTTTTTTTGCGCCATAACCAACTCCGGCAGCTATTAATAAAGAAATTCCGCCATCAATAGGAACGCATGGTGGTGGCCAGCAACCCGGATTTCCTGCAGGAGGTGGAGGAGGAGCAGATAATAAGATCTGACTTCCCAAAAGCACTAGCGAAATAATTAGTATTAGTTTAAACTGCTTCATTTTCAAGCCTTAAATGTATAAAAATTAAAATAATAAAACGAGAATAACTTTTAAAACTTTATATTTGTTAACTAAAATTAAGAGTGGCCACTAACCCTATAAATAATAAAAAGCAGGCAATTGTCTCACAAAAAGATTTAAACCTGATATTTAGGATATTAAAGACTAATTGGTGGGTGCCGTTAGTTATTTTACCAATTTTTTATGCGATCGGTGCTTTTTATGTTTTTCGTTTAACAAATGTATTTAAGGCTTCTACCGAATTTTTACTTAAAGTAAATGATACTTACTATCAAAATAACGTTTTAAATGATCAAAATTTTTATTCATATGGGTCATATGTAGATAATTTAAATGAACAAAGAATAATCCAATCGTATGATTTGTCTAGTCAGGTAGTAGATAAGTTATTAAAGGATATTCAGGTATCCTATTTTATTGTTGGAAAAGTGAGAACTACAGAACAATTTAAAAACATCCCGATTGATATCGAAATAAATTCAATTTATCCTGGCTTTTACGAGCAAACCTTTGATTTTAAAATTATTGATTATAATAATTATGAAATTAGTTATGATGTAAATGGGGTTAAAGAAAGAAAAACAGGCAAATTTGACCAAGAACTTATTGATGTGAATTTGAGAATTAATGTTCGGAGAACGGATATTTTTTCTGAAAAAAAGGTTGATTCCTTTAAAGAGATTTTTTATCAATTCGTTATTCATACCAAAGAGTATTTAATTTCTAATATTCAAGGAAATTTGTCTGTTGAAAACCCGGAATATACAAATATTTTAATAGTTGGGCTAACAGACATAGTGCCTGAAAGGGCCGCTTTGATATTAGATACTTTAAATAGTGTTTATTCCTTAAGTAAACTTAAAACTAAATTCGAATTAAATGAAAGAACGATAACTTATATTGACAGACAATTAAACGAGATTACCTATTCTCTAAAGAATATAGAGGATACAATGCAAAATTATAAAGAACAAAAATCAATTATTGACCTTGCTTGGGAACAAGGCGATTTTTTAGGTAAAATAAGTGCTTATGATGGTCAAAAATCTCAATTACAACTAAATCGTGGAGCGTTGCAGGATTTGGAAAAGTATATAATCGAAGACAAAGATCCACAATTTTTACCTCCAAATGTATTCATTTTCGAAAAGTCGGGTTTTATGTCTACATCTGTTAGCGATCTTTACACAAAACAGATAGAATTAAACAGGGTGTATAATTTAGCCAAAGAAAATAATCCTATTGTTGCCGATTTAAAAGCAAGTATAAAAAAAACCAAGCAAGATTTACTTGTTTATATCAATAACACCAGGAAGGCAACTGATCAACAAATAGAAGGCTTAAATACTGAAATTTTAAATTATATTAATGAGGCAAAATTAATTCCAGGAAAACAAAGAGATATTTTAAATATTCAAAGAAGAGCAACAGTTAGCGAACAATTATATAATTTCTTGCTCGAAAAAAGAGCGAGTACTAAAATTGCCAGGGCAAGTATTGTTCCAGATGTAAAAATAGTAGAGGCTCCAAGAAATATTGGTGTAGTTTCTCCCGATAAACCTGCAATTCAAAAATCTTTTTTATCTGCCGGATTAATTTTATCCATTTTAATAATCATATTAAGAGCCTTTTTCTTTTCAAAGATCACCTCTGTTGAACATTTAAAAGAGTTAACAGACTTGCCGTTAATTGGAGTTTTGCCATTTGTTAAAGAAGAAAATAGCACCGGTTTAGTTGTTGATTATAGTCCAAGTTCAGTGATCTCTGAATCATTCCGAAATTTGCGAACAAATTTAATGTATGCCAATATTGGCGCAGAGGCTAAAACCTATTTAGTTACTTCATTTTTACCCGGTGAAGGAAAAACATTTACCAGTGCCAATCTTGCTTGTATTTTCGCCAAAAGTGGAAAGAAAACAGTTTTGATCGAATTAGATTTACACAAACCAAGGATCTATAAAAGATTTGGATTAACGCCACAAACTAAAGGTTTAACGACTTGCATATCTGGATTAAATACATTGGAAGAGGTAATTAGCGAAACGCATGTGCCAAATTTATATTGTATTTATTCAGGTCCGGTGCCACCAAATCCATCTGAGTTTGTTTTATCTGAAAAATTAAAAGATATCATTTCTCAGGTGAAACAAGAATTTGATTTTGTTATTATTGATACTCCCCCGGCAGGTTTATTATCCGATTCTATTTATTTAATAGATCAGGTTGATGCGACTATTTTCGTATTAAATACAAAATCAAGCACTAGAAAGGTTATTACATTTATGGAAAATATTATAGAAGCCAATAACTTAAAAAACATGTTAATTGTGCTTAACGGCATTACTCGCCTTGGAAAACGCTATTATTATCAAGGGTACGGCTATAGCTATGGTTATGGTTATGGCTACGGCAAAGGCTATGGCTTTAAGAAGTAAGCCGTTTTATTTTATCAGCAGTTTTTATTTTGCAAGTTAATTATTTGTTCCTTAATTAATTATCCTAAAATCATTGTTAATTAAAAGTAATTTTAGCATCTTTGTTATAAGCTATATTGAGTAGTTTTAGTACTCAAATTATGATAGAAACCCTAATATCATCAAAGACCAGAATAAAGCTATTGCTCAAGTTTTTCTTGAATAGCAAAAACACGGCCTATTTGCGCGGATTAGAAGAAGAATTTGGAGAATCCACTAATGCCATTCGATTAGAATTAAATAAATTTGAGAAGTCGGGTTTTATAAAATCTTTTGCTGAGGGCAATAAAAAAAGTATTTACAGTTAATACCCAGCACCCCTTATTTTCAGATCTAAACAAGATCATTTTAAAGATGGTTGGACTCGAATACGTTATCGATTATATCCTGCAACGAATTGGTGACCTTGAAAAAGTGTATTTAGTTGGAAATCTATCCAAAGGCCAAACAACCGACATAATTGATTTGGTTATTGTTGGCAATACATTGAACAAAACTTTTTTAACCGAACAGATCGAAAAAGCCGAAAAAAAGATTAATAAAAAAATTAAGTATATACATTTTACCGCCGATGAATTTAATTTAAATAAAATTAAAGAACCGGGAATGCATCCACTATTGTTGTGGAGTAAATAAAACTATTGCAAAAGCAATAATTTCTTAGTTCGCTCATGTGACTGAGGAGGCGAAGCTGTGAAAAATTAAACATGATTACTGATCCTAAAAAAAAATGGCACGCTGTTTATGTTAGCTCAAGAACAGAAAAAAAAATAACTGATTTGCTTAATAATAAAGGAATTGAGGCATATGTGCCAATTATTAAAACAATGAGGCAGTGGAGCGACAGAAAAAAAATGGTAGAACTGCCCTTGTTAAATGGATATGTTTTTGTGAAAATTAATTCGGCAGAAAATGAAAAAGTTATGCAAACTAGAGGCGTAGTAAATTTTGTTAGAAGCGAAGGGAAAATTGCAGTGATACGTGATGTTGAAATAGAAAGGTTAAAACAATTGGTAGAATTAGGATATCATCTGGAGGCTACGAGTATAAATAAAAAATATAACGAGGGTGATAAAATAAAAATAAGTTCCGGTGTGTTAAAAGGCATAGAAGGATTTGTAGTAAAAACAAAAGAAAATAATCAAATTGAGGTTTTGCTGGAAAGTATCGGTCAGTGCATTCGGGTTAACTTGCCAGCCGAGCTTTTAGCAGCGCTTTAATTAAAAAAATAAAAACGAGTGGAAGAAAATACAAATTGGGATATTATAGTTAAACCTAAATCATCTTTATTTCAACTTAATTTAAAAGAAGTATGGGCGTATAAGGATCTTATTATCTTAATGGTAAAAAGAGACATAACCTCTGTTTACAAGCAAACTTTGTTAGGTCCCTTATGGATGTTCATCCAACCAATTTTTATTACCGCTATATATACATTCACTTTCAGTTCAAGCGCAGGGCTTTCCACAGATGGAACGCCACCTGTTTTATTTTATTTAATCGGTCAAACGTTTTGGGTTTATTTTGCAGATTGTTTAAATAAAACCTCTAACACTTTTATTTCAAACGCCTCTGTTTTTGGCAAAGTTTATTTTCCGCGCTTAGTAATGCCTCTATCAGTAATAATTTCAGGCTTAATAAAATTAGGATTGCAAGTAAGTTTGTTATTAGCTGTTTTTATTTATTACAATTTCACAACAAATCAAATGCAGCCACAATGGTTTTTGTTTTTGTTAATCCCGTTTTTGGTAATTATTATGGGTTTTTTTAGTTTAAGTCTAGGAATAATTTTTTCTTCATTTACAACTAAGTACAGAGACTTTACCTTTATTCTTGGTTTTACGGTTCAGTTACTAATGTTTTTAAGTTTTGTAACGTTCCCTGCATCTATGTTTAGTTCATTTAATCAAAAAATATTAATGTGTAATCCAATAGCGGCAGTTATGGAAGCAATTAAATTTATTTTAACAGGGCATGGCCAGTTTTCTATTTCTTATCTAATGTTAGCGGTAATCACTACATTAATACTTTTCTTTTTTTCGGTAATTGTTTTTAATAAAACAGAAAAATCTTTTATGGATACTGTTTAAAAATCATGAATCAAAAAGTAATTCAAATAACAGATCTCGGAAAACAATATCGTCTTGGCCAGGTAGGCGCAAGCAGTATTAGCGATGATTTAAAACGCTGGTGGTATAGAGTTAATGGAAAGGAAGACCCTTTTCTAAAAATCGGAGAGGAGAATGACAGAACAAAAAAAGGTCTTTCAGAATATGTTTGGGCTTTGAAAGATATTTCGTTTGATGTATATCAAGGAGATATTTTAGGAATAGTTGGAAAAAATGGTGCTGGAAAATCCACCCTTCTTAAGATTCTTTCACGCACTACTGCCCCAACTATAGGTGAATATAAAATAAAAGGAAGAGTAGCTAGTTTATTAGAAGTTGGAACCGGTTTTCATCCGGATTTAACCGGTAGAGAAAATGTATTTTTAAATGGTGCCATTCTGGGCATGACAAAATCTGAGATTAAAAGAAATTTTGATGAAATATTAGATTTTAGCGGAGTAGAAAGATATATTGATACTCCCGTTAAAAGATATTCCTCAGGAATGTATGTAAGACTTGCTTTTGCAGTTGCAGCACACCTAGATCCTGAAATTTTAATTGTTGATGAGGTATTAGCAGTTGGTGACCAAGAGTTTCAGGATAAATGTTTAGGTAAAATGAAATCTGTTTCAGAAACCGGAAGAACAGTTTTATTTGTTAGCCATAATCTTACTGCTGTTAAACAACTTTGTACCCGAGGTATTTTTATGAAAAACGGTACAATAAAAACTATCGGTAAAATAAATGAAATTATTGAAGATTATTTAGAAGACGGAAATATTGTATCGAGCACCGGAGATATTCCACGAGAAATGAAAAGGGAATATGGAACCTCCGAAGGGTTTTTTAATAAAATATCTTTATTAAACTTAAATAACGAAAGCATTTCTGTTTTAGCATTTAATCAGCCGTTTAAGGTTAGATTGCAATTTGAAGCGCTTAAAAAATTAGAAGATGTATTATTCAATATTAATATCTGTAATACTTTAGGCGAACCCATTGCATATTCAACCGATAAAAAAAACGGATCCTATTCATCTACTAAAATTGAGGCTGGAGTGGTTGAAATAGAAGTTGTTTTTAATTTAAAATTATTACCAAACAATTATAAATTTTCAATAGGCGCTTGCTATTTAAAAAATGGCTTAACCATTGATTGGCTGGAAGGTATTTTCCAATTTAAAGTAAATAAAATCAGTTTCGAAAAGGGAATGGATTATCCTTGGGATTCTTCGCATGGATATTTTGAACCAGAAACAATTTGGCATTATAAAAAAATATAATTAGAAAAATTAATTTTTAAATCTAAAACTAAATAATTATGGAATTAAAGAATAGTAAAATTTTAGTAATTGGTGGTGCTGGGTTTATTGGCAGTTTTGTTGTTGCAGAACTATTAAAAGAAGATATACAAGAGGTTATTGTGTACGACAATTTTGCTCGTGGAAAAAAAGAATATTTGGTTGAATCGTTAAAAGACAAAAGATGTAAAATTTTTCCTATTGGTGGCGATATTAGAGAGACTGATATATTAAACACTGCAATGAAGGGAATGGATTATGTAATTTGCCTTTCGGCAATGTGGTTATTGCATTGCAAAGATTATCCGCGCACTGCTTTTGAAGTAAATATTGCAGGAACATTTAACGTATTAGAAGCTTGTGTAAACAATAACATCAAAAAATTAATTTGGTCCTCTTCTGCTTCTGTATATGGCGACGCTGTTCAATTACCTATGACGGAGGAGCATCCGTTCAATAATAAAAACTTTTATGGCGCCACAAAAATTGCCGGTGAGGCAATGGCAACTGCCTTTAATGATAGATTTGGGTTAAAAGTTATTGGCCTAAGGTACATGAATGTATATGGCCCGCACCAAGATCAAACTGCTGCTTATACGGGCGTGGTTCCAATTATGTTAAATAAAATTGATGCCAACGAGGCACCAATTATTAATGGCGATGGTAGCCAGGCTTACGATTTTATTTACGTTGAAGACGTTGCTCGTTGTAATGTGGATGCATTAAAAAGTAATACCGATTATGGTTTTTATAATGTTGGCACAGAAGTGCAAACATCTATTAAAGAATTGTGCGATTTAATTTTAAAACTAAAAAAATCTGATTTAAAAGTTTCATATAGACCATACAGTGCCGATGATGCAAGATCCTTAGTTCAAAACAGAATTGGTAGTGCAGTAAAAGCTGAAAAAGAATTAGGATTTAAATATAAATTTAATTTAACAGAAGGACTTTTAAAATTAATTTCTTGGAGAGATACGAATAAAATCTAAGTGAGGATTTAAAATCATTTAAGATTTTTCTTTCAGGATTTTAACTACTTTTTATTTAGTATTACAACGCATCTAAAATAAACACAAACAAATCATTTCAATAATCTATTAGCAGATTAATAAAAAATTAATAAATAAATTATGGGGTCAGTAAAAAAAAATATTCAAATTTCTCTTCCGGTAACAGGCGAAGAAGAGTGGCATGCAACTAAAGAGCCTTTAATGACAGGATGGTTAACTTCTGGTCCTAAGGTGGCAGAGTTTGAAAAATTATTTGCTGATAGACATCAGGTAAAGTATGCCTTTGCAGTTACAAGTGCAACAACCGGTTTGCATTTAGCGTTGGTTGCTTTAAATGTAGGACCTGGTGATGAAGTTATTGTTCCAGCATTTACTTGGGTAAGTACAGCAAATGTTGTATTGTATTGCGGCGCAACAGTAGTTTTTGTAGATATTGATCCTGTAACGTTTAATATTGATTGTGACGATTTAAAAAAACGAATTACATCAAAAACAAAAGCAATTATCCCGGTACATTTATTTGGTTTGTGCGCTGATATCGACACCATAAAAAAAATTGCACCAAATATTCCAATTATTGAAGACGGTGCTTGTGCTGCGGGAGCAGGATATAAGGGTAAACCAGCTGGTTCACTTGGCGATATCGGATGTTTTTCGTTTCATCCGCGCAAATCTGTAACCACCGGAGAGGGAGGAATGGTTACAACTAACAACGCACAATTGGCCGATTTAATTGGTATGCTCAGAAATCACGGCGCTTCAATTTCCGAAGAACAACGTCATAAAGGACCTAAGCCGTATATTTTACCTGATTTTAATTTAATGGGTTTTAATTATCGAATGACAGATCTTCAAGGAGCAGTTGGTGTGGTGCAAATTAAAAAACTCGACAAATTTATTGACGAACGCGAAAAGTGGGCAGCTTATTATGATAAAGAGTTAAGCACTATTCCTTGGCTTAGAACTCCACAATTTGATAAAGAAATAAATAAACATGGCTGGCAGAGTTATGTAACTTATATTGATCCTAAAACGTCGCCTAATACAAGAAACGATTTAATGGAGCACCTCCAACAACAAGGCATAGCAACACGTCCAGGCACACATGCAGTTCATATGTTGGGCTTTTATGCAACAAAATATAACATTAAGCCAACAGATTTTCCGGGGGCCCAGGCAGCTAATGATAACTCAATGAGTATACCTTTGCATAATAGAATGAGTGCTGAGGATTTTGAATATGTGGTTAAAATATTAAAAGCTATAAAATAATCCATGTGTGGAATAACAGGCATAATTAATTTAAATAACCAGCGCATTGATGAATCTGTAATTTCATCCATGACAGATGCCATTGTTCACCGTGGTCCTGACGGTAGAGGTGTTTTTATTGACGGAAATGTATCTTTCGGTCATCGCCGTTTATCAATAATTGATGTGTCTGATAATGGCGCACAGCCAATGCATTCCAAAACAAAAAACTGGACAATTGTTTTTAACGGCTGTATTTATAATTTTAAAGAATTAAAACAAGAACTTATTAATAAAGGACATACATTTTCATCCACAACAGATACTGAAGTAATAGTTGAAGGACTTGAGGCATACGGTGTTAAATTTTTTGAACGATTAAACGGAATGTTCGCGATCGGCGCTTTTAATCATAGTAATAGAAAGGTGTATTTGAGTCGCGATAAATTTGGAATTAAACCTATTTATT
>JBEIEI010000037.1:0-16860 GCA_040382975.1 Flavobacteriales bacterium | reverse complement strand
TTAATATGGGTAAGGCTATCCTGATCTAAAACAACACCCGAAAATTGAATTAAAGTGGGGTTAGCCGGTTTTGTAGTAACCGTTTGGGCCTTAGAGTAACCAAACGCAACTAATATCAATAAAACTAAACCTACATTTTTTTTCATTGCTATAAAATTACTTATAGTTTTTGGCATTTAAAAGTGGTATTAACAAAATTTAGGCTAGCCCTGTGTTTAAAGTGTTTTTTGATTAAATTTGTAATAATATGTTTAGATTAATTCTATATATAATTTTCAGTTTCTTTTTAATTCAAAGTTATTTTTGTCAGGTAAGAACAGTAAAGCCGATCAAAACCCACTCACGCACAACCAATTTTGGAATTGGCGGCGGACTCACCAGAAGCGTTTTGTTTTTAACCAGAAATGTTAAAGAGAATAATGATGCTATTGGTTATAACGGATCTATTATTTATGGTGGCGAAAAATTGTTTAGAGGAAGTTTAGAATATACGTATTATAAAAAAATTAATATTCAACCTACTTGGTATAATATTAAAGCTTATAGTATTGAAGCGAACATGCATGTTTTAGCCAGGTTTAAAAAAACAAAAGCCTACTTTTATCCTTTGTTTGGTATTAGTTATAATTCTTTTTCGGGTTACTTTACAGGTTTAAATGATTTTTTGAATTTAAGTGACAAATACAAGAAAAACGAAGTTGCAAAGACCAATTGGCTGGGATTTAATGTTGGTGCCGGTTACGAGCAGTATTTTAAACAGGTTAGTGTTTTTGGTGAATATAAAATGCGTGTTGGAAATTCTGATGAAAAAGGGCAAGTAAATATAATGGATGTTTGTTTTAGTTTTGGTGTAAGATATAATTTAAAAGTTCCTTCTATCTACAGATTGGTAAATGGAACAAAAAGTAGGTATTTGTTAGATCCTAAAAAAAAGGAAAATTAAAAAATGGCTACTCTCCAAAATTATTTATTTAATCTGCAACAGTTTTTCAGTCATTACCTGCCGGTAAAAAATCCGGTTCTTATTCTTGCGTTAACGTTATTAATAATTTTATTCTCACCACTTTTATTTAAACGGTTCAAAATTCCGGGAATAATAGGTTTAATTATTGCAGGTGTTTTTATTGGTCCAAATTCGCTTCATATCATCGAGTCAACCAATAGTTTTGAGCTATTATCTAAAACAGGTTTACTATACATCATGTTCCTTGCCGGATTAGAAATAGATATGCAGGAGTTTAGACAAAACCGAAGCAAAAGTATTGCGTTTGGTGCGCTAACATTTTTAGTTCCTATCAGCATTGGTTATTTGGTTTGTATTTATGTTTTTCATTTTTCATTGTGGTCGTCGGTACTATTGGCCAGTATGTTTAGTACTCACACCTTGTTAAGCTATCCAATTGTGAGTAACATGGGTATTGTAAAAAATCGTGCTGTGCAAATAACCTTTGGCGGTACCATTATTACCGATTCTGCAGTTTTAATATTGTTAGGTATAATTACAAATGTAGTTACCGGCGAAATGAATGGCGCCTTTTGGATAAAAATAATTGTTTCACTAGGTTTATTATTTTTCTCAACATTATATTTATTACCAAAAATAAGTCGCTGGTTTTTCAGGAATATTGAAGCGCAGGCTAGTTCGCATTACATTTATGTTTTAGCTGTTGTTTTTATTTCGGGATTTTTAAGTGAGCTTGCCGGGGTGGAACCCATTATTGGTGCATTTTTAGCAGGCTTGGGTTTAAACAAGGTAATTCCACACAATAGTATATTAATGAATAGGATCGTATTTATAGGTAATACTTTATTTATCCCTTTCTTTTTAATTAGTGCCGGAATGTTGGTTGACCTTAAATTATTTTTTAAAGGAAGTGATGCTTTATTATTTGCCGGAATACTTTGTGTTGTTGGATTATTAACAAAATATTTTGCTGCCTGGTTAACCGCCTTTATTTATAAGTTCAGCAAACCCGAACGAAATATTATTTTTGGATTAAGTGTTTCGCATGCCGCAGCTACCTTAGCAATAATAAAAGTTGGATTTGATATTGGTTTGTTTGATCAAAATATTATTAATGCCACCATTATTTTAATTTTAATTTCTTGTTTAGTTAGTTCATTTGTAAGCGAAAGAGCGGCAAGGCAGATCGCTGTTTTAGAAAAAGATGTTAGTAGAAAAGCAAGTGATAAAATTGAAAGGATATTAATACCGGTAAGTAATCCCGAAAACATTCAACGATTAATTGATTTTGCACTCTTAATAAAAGATCAAAAGTCTAACGAGGCAATTTATCCATTATCTATTGTAGAAGATGACGCTGATGCTGATGAGAAATTAAATGTGGTTAGAAAAGTGATCGAGGGCGCGGTTGAGCAAATTTCTAGCGGTGATAAAAAAGTTGAGGTTTTAAAAAAGGTTGACCTTAGCATTGTAGACGGAATTATAAGAACAGCCAAAGCGTATAATATTACCGATATTTTAATAAGTTTTAAAGCACAACACGGCGCTTCTAATTTAATATTCGGTAACATTTCAGAAAACCTATTAAACAAATCAAAACAAGCTGTTATTATTTCAAAAATATTACAACCATTAAATACATTTAAACGCATTATTGTTGTTTTAACGCCCAATGCTGAGCTAGAAAATGGCTTTATTAGATTAATAAGCAGGTTAAATAATATGTTAAAGCAAATTGGGAGCGAGTCATATATTTATGGATTTCAGACTACTTTGGATCGTTTTAGTTATGAAATTGCCGACAAGAAAAAAGTATTTTTTAAATATAAAACAATTGAAAATTTTGAAGATTTTGATTTGATCACCAATCCAAAAGAAGACGATCTATTTATATTAGTAACTGCCCGAAAACAAACCGTTAGTTATGATTTTCATGTAGATGAAATGGCTAAAAAATTGAATAAAAATCATGAATTTACCAGCTTCGCTGTTTTTTATCCCGAAATCTCAAAAGCATTGCAAGACGGCAGAATTAGTGATATGACAACATCTTCTCTTGAACAAAACATCGAAAAAGTTAAGCAGCTAACAGAGAAAATTACCGGGATCTTTAAAAAGGATGAAGAAACTGAGATTTAATTTTTTTACAATTAAATTATATAGTTATTTTTACGCCCTATTTGAATTTCGATTATACATATATTACTTTTTCAGGTTCTATAATTTTTGAACCAATGACTATCATCACCAATTTGATGATCTTTATTTTCAGTATTTTTTGTTTTAATCAGCTTTCAAAATTCAATAATAGTTATGCAAACTCTTGGGCATGGTTTGTTCTTTTGGTTGGCATAAGTAGTTGTTTTGGTTCTACTGCTCATGCTGTTCATTATCAATTAGGCGATGTTTTTTTTAATGTTGTTTTTTATATTATGAATGCATTTAGCCTTATTTCGATCTATTTTTGCTTTAAAGCTCCATTTATTTATAATTCGGCTGATAGAGCAAATCCAAATAAAAAAATAATGTATCTTATTATGCTATGGATAGCGTCTTTATTAATATTTACACTTGTTAGAAATAATTTTTTGATTATAAAAGTTCATGCCGGAATTGTACTTTTATTTTCTTTTATAGTTCATCTGATTTTTTTCATCAGAACAAAAGAGAAAGGCAGCAGATTGGTAGTTACAGGAATTGGTATTTCTTTTCTTTCAATTATTGTTCACTCATTTAAATTTTCGATACATGAATGGTTTAACTACAAAGATCTTGCGCATGTGATCATATTTTTCTCTCTGATAATTATTTATACAGGAGTAAAGTTAAATGCTGAAAAGCTGAACTACCAACTAGCTAAAAATTAATTTTTTTATTTTTCGCCTGCGGCTTTTTCTTTTGTAGTCTCGTTCTTTTTTATCTTTTTAAGATATCGCGCAAACAATTGGTTAAAGGTTTCAAACTCTTCTCTATAAAAAAAGCCAACGCCTTGCGTGTATGGCCCTCCCGTTGTTGTAATTTGTGTATTGTCGTTACTTCTGTTAAATCCTTTTACCCTGTATCTTCCGTCGTCTGATAATTTATAATCGATGTTTACATCACCAATTAATCCGCTTGAGTTTTTTTGGTTACTGTTATTAACTCCAAAATTCCCGTCTACAGTAATTTTATTATTTAAAAATTGTTTACTTAAAGCTAGATCAACCTCTTGGTTAGTTTGACTTCCTGCGCGATAATTTACCCCCACCTGCAGATCTCGGATGCCTGTTAAATTTCCAAAATAGGTATTTAAAAATTCGCTCATTCGGTTGCTTAACATTTCGCTGCCGGTTGAAGCAGCTGCGCCTCCTGCAGTTACACCACCACCATTTGAATTATATATTTGCGGCGTTACAAAACTTCTAAATAATAAAAATGAAAATACTTGTCGGTTCAATTCTGCCTCGTCGCTTAAAACATTTGCTATCCTCGATTTGGATGTGGCGTCCAAACTTGGGAAATCAATAGCGAAATTAATATTTGGCGAAAATAATTTATTTGTAATAAGTAATTTACAGTCTACAGGAAATCTGCCTTTATACTTGCCGGTTGTATCGTTTAGTAATGCTGCAACTGAGGCCCTTTGCCTGTAAGTAGTTGCAATATTAATTTCGGCATTTAAAGGATTTCCACTCCAGGAAATAGAACTTCCTGCATCAATTTCAAATTTTTTATTAATTACATTTTCAAGTGTAAATAAATAATCTCCTTCAGAAATAATATAATCGCCAAACATTTCAAATTTACCAAGCGTGCTTATTTTCATATCAATAGTACCATCTCCTTGCACGTTTAACGCATCTCCTGTGGTATTGTCTAATATGATTTTTACTTGAAGGTCTGGTGTTGCCTTTATCGACATGTCTAAACTCAAACCGGTTAATGAATTGTTTACTTTTTTAGTAAGCGTGTCTTTTTTTACAAAATGAATAAAATCCGATTCTTCAATTTCAGCTGGCCCATCTAAGGGTAAAAAGAATTTTGAGTTTTTATTCGTAGTCGCATCAACGCTCATGTGCAAATTGTTTAAAAAGCCCCAAATACCAACATTGCCAGAACTAAATATTTTTCCGTAAAAAGTTTTGTTTTCTTTTACTGAGGTATTTAAAACAAGCATGTTTTTAAAGCTGAGGTCATAGTCTAATTGCATTTTCGTAAAATTTGAGTGGAAAATATTTCCATTCAAGGTTCCTTGTGGCACAGCTTTTGATCCTTTCTCTTTTAAAAGTAATTCGCTAAAACGAATTTGATCAGGCATTATTTCGAGATCTCCTGTAATGTTATAGGTTACATTGGTATAATCAACTTTAATTTCGCTATTATACATTTTAAATTTCCCGTCTATTTTAATGTTATCAGGCGTTCCATGTATTTTTCCTTCACCAGAAACTAGCGCGTTATTAATTGTTAGTATGCCTTCTAATAATGGGTTGAGTAATCTCAAATTAGCAGGTGTTGCTTTAATGTCAACATCAATGCTTTCCTCTTTTTTGTTTAAATAATAATACCCTTTAAAGGCAATGTTTTTTAATTGATTGCCTTCAAGGTCCTGTAAACCTAAAGACGTATAGCCATCTGTAAATATGGTTTTTTCTGCGGAATTATAATTTGTTTTTACTACTAATTGTCCTAACGTGTTGTTATTTATTTTAAGTTTTTCAAAATGAAGATCACTACTAAAGGCAAATGCCTTAGAATCATAAACCGTTAGCCTTCCATTTAAGATCCCTTCAAGCTTTAACTTAAATGGTCTAAGTAAAGGATTAAATTGGTCTAATACCACACTTGATGTGTTTACCGCTAAACTATCAGTTGGTTTATCTGATAAGGAACCGGCAATTCCAATGGCTTGATTATTATTTGTAAATAACAATGGATTGATCTGTATACTGCCACTGGTATCAATGATCGTTGGATTGGATGTAACTAAATTCCAAGTACTACTGTCTTTTGTTGTGATAAAAAATTTGTCGAAACTTAAATTAGCCATGTAGTTACTAAAGGATACTTTTCCTGTAACTTTACCAACATTTTTAGAGGCGGTTTTATTATCCCATTCAAAATTGTATTTAGTGTCAAGATCTTTTGACACCAGATACATAAAATAATTTTTTAGGGAAATACTATCGGTTAGTTGAATATCGCTTCCTTTAAATACAAGATTGATCTTATTGTTCTTTGAATACGATTCAATAATGTTATTATTAAACTTAATAGTACCGTATTTTATTTGCTGAGAATTTAAAGTAACGTTCATTAGATTTTTTGAGGCGTCAAAGTCTCCTCCAATTACAGAGTTTGGACTTATCATTAAATTCTTTAAAAACAATTCATTAACGATATCGAATTTTTTTATGGTTAGTTTAAATTTAAAGGCATCGGCATAAACAGTTTTAGTTTTAATTTTTGTTACAAAGGTTGGGTAATAAGCATTTAACACCTGATTAAAAGCCATTCCAAGATTGTTGTAAGTAAACTGTCCGTCAAGACTTAAGTTAAAGTAATTAGAGTTAAGCAGTATTTTTTTTTCGATCGTTGATTGATCCAGCTTTAGGTCAAACGTATTGATCTTGTATTTCTTTAATGAATTTTCGTATTCTGTACCGTCAAAGTTAATTGTACCTGTTAAGTTATTGAGGTTATCACCTTTTAAATTAATTAGAATTTGTGTAGATATTTTAGCCTCCTGTTTTGTGAAATTTAATTTTTTTAGATCAATTTTGTTTACCGTTGAAATAAAATCCATTTCAGGAACTTTATTTTTAAAATTGATATTTCCGTTAAAATCAAAATCGGCGTTTGGATCTTTACTGATTAATAATCCATTAAATAGTTTTTCTTTAATGTTACCGTTTAGCTTTATGTTTTTATAGGAGTAGTTATTATAATTAATATTTAAGATCTGTCCTTCAACATCTGCGTTCAAAGATTTTAACGTGAGGCCTTTTCCTTCAATTTCTGCGTTTAACGAAAGTGAATTAAAGTTTTTTATTCCAAAAAGTGTTCCAATATCAAAATCCAAAGTTTTTAATTTTCCCTGGTAGGCAATGTTTTCAGGTTTTTTGCCAATTTTAATACTTAATTCGGTTACCAAATTTCCTAGCGCGGTTTTAAATTTGCCATGAGTTGTAAAGTCTGTCACAAATCCATCAAATTTTCCTTTATAAGAAATAGTTCCTAAGCGTTTTAATTCTATTGGTAATTTTAATTTTTCGTTCTTATAAAATGGATAATTTGGAACTTGAATGATATCAGAATAATTTGTTGCTACTTCTTCTGCATTAAAGTGTAAAAAGCTGGTATTAAAATCCGGCAAACCGGTAAGTGTTAGGTTACCATAAAACTTGGTGTGTTTTCCGTAGTTTAATTTAAACTCTTCTAACGTAAGGTCGTTAACATAACCATTTACTTTTCCTGCTAAATAAACGGTTTCGTTCAAGCCATTTAATTCACTTGTAAATCTGGCAATATCCCGGGTGGCAACAAATGTGCTATCATCTAAAACCGATCTTATTTTTATTTTATTTATAAAATCCGAGTAGTCATCCCAGGCAGAATAATAAAAATTTACATTGCCTTTTATGTGTGTTTGTGGTGTGTAAATATGTAAATTATCCAACAATAGTTCGGCGCTGCTAATTTTCGCTTCTGTTGTCAGGTCGTTTAATATAAATCCACATTGCTCGTTGGTTTTAAAATTGGTTACCTTCACATAAATGGTGTCTTTATCAAATTTTAAATCCGAAAATTTACCTGAGGTTTTAGTGAAATTTAAATTATTAAAATTCATGTTTTGAGTTACCAACGTATTTTTTCTATCATCGCGATAAACAAAATTTAGGTCCTCTAAATAAATATCACCAAGTTTAATATCCCATTTTGGTGTGTGTTTTGTGGTGTCCTTAGTTCCTGTATCAAAATAATCTATTATAAATTGAAAGTTGAAGAGTGAATCTGTTTTTGATTTAATAAGTTTTGCTGTGGAGTTCCTTAGGGTTATTTTCTCAATATCTATTTTTTGATTTTCATAATCCAATGTTTTAATATCAATCAAAAGATCGCCTTTAAAAATGGTATCGTTATTTTTGTCACTAATAAAAACCCCCTCTAAATTGGCCTTTTTAAAAAATTCGAGACGGATGGTTTTTATACTTACTTTATTGTTTAATTCTTGACTTAAATACTTACTTGCCTTTTGACCCAACCAAGTTTGAAAGGTGAATGATTGAACCGCAAAGTAAAGACTTACACCTAATAAAATTATTAGAAGTGTTAGTACACCAAGTGTTTTAAAAAATATTCTTGTAACTTTGCGCAAATTGTGGCTTTGCTATAAAGATAAGCCAAAATTTGTTTTACTAATCTAAAAAAATGCAAAATTTAAACACCTACCTATTAGCTATAGAAAGCAGTTGCGACGATACTTCCTGCGCTATTTTATGCAATAATGAGGTGCTTTCAAATATTACCGCAAATCAAAAAATTCACGAAAAATACGGAGGTGTCGTTCCTGAATTAGCTAGTCGTGATCATCAAAAAAACATTGTACCTGTTTTGCAGGAAGCGCTAAAGGTTGCAAACATTAGCCTAGAACAATTAAATGCTATTGCTGTTACTGTTGGTCCGGGATTAATGGGCAGTTTGTTGGTAGGTTTGTCCTTTGCAAAATCATTGTCTATGGCATTAAATATTCCTTTAATTGGTGTTAATCATATGCAAGGACATATTTTGGCGCATTTTATTAAAGATGACGAAGATCATCAATTTCCACAATTTCCATTTTTGTGTTTAACAGTAAGTGGCGGACATACCCAATTAGTGAAGATAACAGATCATTTATGTTTTGAGATCCTAGGTTCAACCATTGATGATGCTGTTGGTGAGGCGTTTGATAAAGCGGCTAAAATTTTGGGTTTACCTTATCCGGGCGGCCCGTTAATTGATAAATATGCGAAAGAGGGAGATAGATCTAAATTTAAGTTTTCTACTTCGCATGTTCCTGGTTATAACTATAGTTTTAGTGGTATAAAAACTTCTTTTTTATATTTTGTACAAAACAACGTCCAAAAAAATCCGGATTTTGTAAAAGAAAATTTAAATGATATTTGTGCTTCCTATCAACATCATTTAATTGATGTGCTTTTAAAGAACGCCAAAAATTTAATAAAAGAAACTGGGATTAAGCATTTGGCAATAGCCGGTGGTGTTTCTGCCAATAGCGAATTAAGAAATCAAATAAAAGCTTTGGAAGGAGAATTAAACATAAAAACCTTTATTCCAAAATTTGAGTATTGTACTGATAATGCAGCTATGATAGGCATAACGGGTTATTATAAATTTTTGAAAGGGGAATTTTCCGGCCTGTCTGTTATCCCTGAAACCAGAATGACTATTTAATTGAATAAACTTCTGTCCTTAGTTTTTTACCTTTATCTCTATTGTAATTTTTACTTTTAATTGGTAGATTTATCAATTGAATTTTCTTTTTTAAAATTTTATATATGGAGCAATTAATAGAATGTGTACCCAATTTTAGTGAAGGAGTTGATATGAATCTTATCAAACAAATTACAGATGTAATTGAAAGTGTTGATGGTGTGAAATTATTAAATGTAGATCCGGGTAAAGCAACCAACAGAACAGTTGTAACCTTTGTAGGAAATCCTAAAAGTGTTATTGATGCTGCTTTTCTTGCTATTAAAAAAGCAGGTGAATTAATTGATATGAGCAAACATAAAGGTGAGCATCCGCGAATGGGTGCTACTGATGTTTGTCCTTTAATTCCAATCAGTAATATTACCATGCAGGAAACTGCAAAGTATGCACAGGAATTAGGAAAAAGAGTTGGAGAGGAATTGAAGATCCCTGTTTATTTATACGAGGAGGCACAATCTAATAAAAACCGTAGTAATCTTTCTGTAATTAGAAATGGCGAGTACGAAGGTTTTTTCAAAAAAATTAAATTGCCTGAATGGAAACCTGATTTTGGTCCTGCTGAATATGATGCTTTACGCGGTGCGACTGTAATTGGCGCCAGGGATTTTTTGGTGGCCTATAATATTAATTTAAATACAACTTCTACTCGCCGTGCCAACTCAATTGCATTTGATGTAAGAGAAGCAGGACGCGTTGTAAGAGAAGGAAATTCGTTAACCGGTAAAATTGTTTTAAATGCAGATGGAAGTCCGAAATCTGTTCCTGGAACTCTAAAGTCTGTTAAAGCAATTGGCTGGTACATTGAAGAATATGGTGTGTGCCAGATCTCAATGAATCTAACCAATATTAATGTTACACCAGTGCACATTGCTTTTGATGAAGTTTGTAAAAAAGCTACAGAGCGTGGAATTAGAGTTACAGGCTCTGAGTTGGTAGGGTTAATTCCCTTAAAGTCGTTATTAGATGCAGGAATTTATTTTCTTAAAAAGCAACAACGTTCAACCGGTGTTAGCGAAAGCGAATTGATCAAAATAGCTGTAAAATCAATGGGTTTAGATGAGTTAGCGCCATTTAAGCCGGAAGAAAGAATAATAGAATATTTATTAAAAGATAAAGCAGATTCAAAATTGATCAGCATGGATCTTGCTGCGTTTGCAGATGAAACGGCAAGCGAAAGTCCTGCACCGGGTGGTGGATCTATTTCTGCTTACGTTGGTAGTTTAGGTATTTCATTAGCAACGATGGTAGCCAATTTAAGTTCACATAAAAAAGGTTGGGATGACAGATGGGAAGAGTTTAGTAATTGGGCAGAGAAAGGACAAAAAATTAAAAACGAATTATTACGATTGGTAGATGCAGATACAGCAGCATTCAATAAAATAATGACCGCATTTTCTTTCCCAAAATCAACCGACGAAGAAAAGAAATTAAGAACAGATGCCATTCAAAGCGCAACAAAATTTGCTATTGAAGTTCCATTCAAAGTAATGCAATTAAGTTACGATAGTTTAGAAGTAATAAAAGCAATGGCCGAGATCGGAAATCCAAATTCGGTAAGTGATGCTGGTGTTGGTGCTTTATGCGCACGCAGTGCTGTTATGGGTGCTTTTATGAATGTGAGAATTAATGCAAGTGGTTATAATGATAAAACATTTGTAAATGATATTCTTGCAAAAGGAAAGGAAATAGAACAAAAAACAATAGCAACCGAAGCTGCTATTTTAAAAATTGTTGACGAGAAGATTGGGGTGTAAAGGATGAATGATAAAAGATAAAGGATCAAAGACTGAAGTTTGAACCTTGATTCTATCTTTAATCATAAATCATTTATCTTTTATCATTACAAAACGTTATTAGCCTGTTCCTTAATTTTTTCTAATTCATCTTTCATTAACACCACTAATTTCTGCATTTGCGCATCGTTGGCTTTAGAGCCGATCGTGTTTATTTCACGGCCAATTTCCTGACTGATAAAGTTTAGTTTTCTTCCGGGAGAGGCTTCGTTACAGGTATCAATAAAATAATCTAAATGTGTTTTTAAGCGAACTTTTTCTTCGTTAATATCTAATTTTTCAACGTAATAAATTAACTCTTGTTCAAAACGGTTCTCGTCTATTTTACTTTTTCCAATTACATCTTCAATATTATTTCTAATTCTATCTTTAATAGAATTGATGCGGATCATATCCAATGTTTTAATTTCTTCCAAACAAACACCGATTTTATTTAAACGCTCTTCAAAATCTTTTTTTAACGAAAGACCTTCTATGTCTCTGAAATTATTTAATTGAACAATAGCCTCATTCACACATTGTTTAATTTGTTTCCATTCGTTCTCATCGGTTTCCTTACGTTCGCTTTTTAATACATCCGGAAATTTTAAGATCTGCGTTAAAGTCTCGCCAATTGGTTCGTTTAGCTCTATTGCTAAATTCTTTAATTGATCGTGGTAGGCTTTAGCTAATTCAATATTTATCTCAACAGGCGTTTCTGCTTTTTTGGATTCAATAAAAATAGTAAGGTCTATTTTTCCGCGTTCTAATTGTTTCGAAATATCGTTTCTTAACTCTAATTCATAGCTTCTTAAGCCGGATGATAAGCGCAAGCTTACATCTGCACTTTTGCTATTCAACGAGCGAATTTCTACTGTAATTGTTTTATCGGCCAATTCTAAAGTGGCTTTACCAAAGCCGGTCATTGATCTAATCATAATTTAATTTTTTGGTTTTTTTGTTCACCAGATAAAGTCCGCAAATTATTAAAATTCCGGAAATTATTTTTATCGTAGTTAATTTATCTTCACCCATAAAGATAGCAAAAATAGAGGCCAAGAATGGCTGCAAATAAATGTACATGCTAACTGTTGAAGGGCTAAGTGATTGTAATCCGTAAATGTTTAATAAATACGCAAAAAAGGTGGTAGCAATCACAACAAAACAGGTTGCAAAAATTGCGTGCGGTGTAAATAAGTGCCAATTTGTATGCAGCATGTCACTTAAGCCAACAGGCATAATGTAAATACTTCCAAATAAGAACATCCAGCGCATGGCTGTAACAGAATTGTATTTTTGCATAATGGGTTTTACCATTACCACAAAAATTGCCCAGGATGCTGAGTTTACTAAGGTCATTAGGTCGCCCATCATGGTTTCGCTGCCAAAATCAAAATTACCTTTAAAGAACAAAAGCATTAAAGCACCTGCAATTGCTAACGTTAGTCCGCTCACTTTTAAAATAGTGATGCGTTCTTTTAAAATTATTAAAGTGAAAATGAAAACAATGATGGGATTAGAAACCATTATAATTGCAGAGTTGATGGGATGCGTTAAACTTAAGCCCCATATAAAAAAGACCTGATTAATAACAACACCAAACAAAGCTAGCCAGAGCATTTTTATCAGATCTGCTTTTTCTACCTTTTGTGTTTTTACAAAAAGCGATAATAGCCAGAATAAAATGCAGGCACCGGTTATTCTTAAAAATACCAATGCCAATGGACCAATAAAATTTGGCATTAATCCTTTTGCAATGGAATAGTTAAGCGCGTACACAACCTGTGCAGCAAACAAAGCAATATGTCCTTTTACGGCGTTTGACAAACCGCTGCAAATATACCAAGAGTTAAGGGATAAATGTTGAGGATATTTTTTAAATAAAGCCTTATTTTTGTTTAAAATGTTAGCGTATAAGGATCAAATAGGAAATGTAATTAAATTGGCTGAAAAGCCGGTACGCATTATTTCTATTGTGCCATCACAATCTGAGTTTTTATGGGATCTGGGTTTGCATAATGAGTTAGTAGGCATTACTAAGTTTTGTATCCATCCTAATGAAATGTACCGAGGAGTAGAGAGAGTGGGAGGTACCAAAAAAATAGATATTGAAAAAATTCGCGTATTAAAACCAGATCTTATAATAGGAAATAAAGAAGAGAATGAACGCTCTGATATTGAATTGCTGCAAAAGGAATTTAATGTTTGGATGAGCGACATTTATACATTTGAAGATTCGTTTGAAATGATGACGCAATTGGGCATAATTGTGGATAAAGAATTTGAGGCAAAGAAAATAGTCGATGTTATTAGAACATCTTTAATAGAAATAAAAGCTATATTTTCGAAACAAACGGTTGCTTATTTTATTTGGAATAAGCCCTATATGCTCGCCGCTAAAAACACCTTCATTGATTTTGTTTTAAATTATGTTGGATTAACGAATGCTTTTTCGCACTTAGAACGATATCCGGAAGTGGATGAAAAGTTCTTACAACAGATCGCTCCGGAGTTGTGTTTTTTATCCAGTGAACCCTTTCCTTTTAAAGAAGAACATGTAATGGAGCTTCAAAATGCATTGCCTAATTCTAAAATTGTTATAGTGGATGGTGAGGTTTTTAGCTGGTATGGCTCTCGTTTATCGCATTTAAATGCGTATATTAAAGACTTAAAAAAACAATTACATGCTTAGTGCTTTATTAATAATAACGTTCATAATTTCTTATTCGCTTATTGCTTTTGAGCATGTTGTAAATATCAACAAAGCTGCAATTGCTTTATTTTCGGGCGTTTTAAGTTGGATCTTTGTTATGTGGTTCTCTTCCGAACCTCATCTTTTAAATGAAGCGTTAATGCATCATGTTTCAGAAATTTCGGGCATTTTATTTTTTTTAATGGGAGCAATGACAATTGTTGAACTAATAGATGCACGCAATGGTTTTGATGTAATCACTCATCAACTCACAAAAGTTAAACCAATAAGTTTACTTTGGTTAATTGCGATTGTAACCTTTATACTTTCGGCAGTACTTGATAATTTAACCACAACCATCTTGATCGTTTCTTTATTAAGTAAATTATTACCTGAAGGAAAAATACGTTTGTTGTTTGCAGGTATGGTTGTAATTGCTGCCAACGCAGGCGGAGCATTTAGTCCAATTGGTGATGTTACTACCACTATGTTATGGATAGGCGGGCAGGTTACCAGTGTTAGTATAATTAAGGCATTGTTATTACCAAGTGTAATTAATTTATTGGTCCCATTGATTGTTTTGTATTTCATAATAAAAAAACAAAAATTAATGGATGCTTTGGTTATACCAAAAATTGAAATTGATAGTTTAAAAAGCAGTAATTCTGTTTTTATTTTAATTACTGGTTTATTGGTTTTAATTGCTGTTCCGGTTTTTAAAGTGGTGTTTCATATCCCGCCATTTATGGGTGTTTTATTTGGTTTAGGAATAATGTGGTGTATTACCGAAATAAAAAATGGTAAACGAGAAGATGTAAATAAGCAAAACTTTTCTGTTGCTTTTGCTTTAAGAAATATTGATACACCTAGTATTTTATTTTTTCTTGGAATATTACTGAGTATTTCTGCTTTGCAAACAAGCGGCGTGCTAACGAGTTTGGCCAATAGTTTAAACAGTACGTTTAGTTCTCAAAATACAATTTTAGCCTTAACAGGCTTTATGAGCGCAATAATAGATAACGTTCCCTTAGTTGCCGCTTACCAAGGGATGTATCCAATAGCTGATTTTCCGGTAGACAGTTCTTTTTGGCATTTGTTGGCCTATAGCAGTGGTACCGGTGGAAGCATGTTAATTATTGGCTCTGCTGCTGGTGTTGTTGCTATGGGTATCGAAAAAATAAGTTTTGGCTGGTATTTAAAAAACATTTCGTTACTAGCTGTATTAGGTTATTTGGCCGGTTTTGGTGTTTATCTGATCATTTCTTGATGGTGTAGTCAGAATCGTAACTAACAAATAAATTAATCCAGATGGCTCGAGCTAATCTGAAATTTACAGGAAACAAGCCCAGTATAATTGTCACCAGAAATATTAAATGCGGGGCAATTTCCCAGCCCCAAAAATAAAAAACTGTAAAGTGCACAATAACTGCAATAATGGTTGTTATGGCTTGACTGGTCATCATCGCTCCGTAATAAAAACCCGTTTCTCTTACAAAATCGGTATTACACACCTCGCACCTTTTAGGCATTACGTCCAGCATTTTTAAATGATAGGGATTTGGGTCAACAAACAGATTTCCTTCCTGACATTTTGGGCATTTACATCTAATGATGCTGTATAATTTTTTACCCTTACGAAACGGATTTAAGTTTTTGATTTTTTTAAGGATAACTTCATTTAAGCTCAAGATGTCTGATTACTTAAGTAATAATTCAAAGGTATGATTTTCTTCAGGTAAATGATATAAATAAAAAAGTCCTTTCGTTTTAAACAAAAGGACTTTTAATTAATAGTGGTCAAATATTAGAAACCTGTCAGGTTTATAGCAAACTACCTATAAAACCTGATAGGTTTTAAATCAGAGTTATTTTAAACTTCCGATCATATCCTCAGGTCTTACCCATTGGTCAAATTGTTCGTTGGTTACGTAACCTAATTCAATAGCTGCTTCGCGTAAGGTTTTATTTCCTTTGTGGGCTGTTTTAGCAATTTTGGCAGCTTTTTCATAACCAATGTGAGTGTTTAAAGCTGTTACCAACATTAAAGAGTTCTCTAAATGTTTCTTTAACTCAGGTAAGTTAGCTTCAATACCATCCGAACATTTTTCGGTAAACGAAACGCAAGCATCACCAATTAATCTGGCACTCTGTAAAACGTTAGCTGCAATTAAAGGTTTAAAAACATTTAATTCAAAATGTCCGTTCATGCCTCCGATCGATACAGCAACATCGTTCCCAATAACCTGCGCGCAAACCATTGTTAAAGCTTCCGGTTGGGTAGGATTAACTTTACCCGGCATAATAGAACTTCCCGGTTCATTATCAGGAATAATAATTTCACCAATTCCACAACGAGGTCCTGACGAAAGCATACGTACATCGTTAGCAATTTTCATTAAAGCAACAGCACTGCGTTTTAATGCACCGCTTAATTCAACCATTGCATCGTGAGCAGCTAAAGCTTCAAACTTATTTGGAGCAGTAACAAAAGGTAATTTAGTTAACTCGGCAATTTTTTTAGCTACTAAAACATCGTATCCTTTAGGTGTGTTAAGTCCGGTACCTACAGCGGTTCCACCTAAGGCTAATTCCTTAACAGCTTCTAATGAATTTTTAATGGCGCGAATACTCATGTTAATTTGTTGCACATAACCGCTAAATTCTTGTCCTAACGATAAGGGCGTTGCATCCATAAAATGGGTACGTCCGGTTTTTATGATATCTTTAAAGGACTCAGCTTTTTTATGTAAACTGTCACGCAATTTTTCCATTCCCGGAATAGTGATCTCAACTACTTGTTTGTATGCCGCAATGTGCATAGCTGTTGGATAGGTATCGTTACTTGATTGTGATTTGTTTACATCATCATTCGGGTGTAAAATTTTAGGTTCGTCTTCTAATTTCCCACCATTCATAACATGAGCGCGGTAGGCAATTACTTCGTTAGCATTCATGTT
>JBEIEI010000036.1:0-16968 GCA_040382975.1 Flavobacteriales bacterium | reverse complement strand
GCATCTATTTTTACCAATTCAGCTAAAGGATCGGCTAATCTTCTGCCAATAGAAACGGCACCTCTAACGGTTAGGTCGTATGCCGCAAACTCTTCGCGCGCTACTTCGCTTGCCGAGTATACAGAAGCACCCGCTTCGCTCACTACAATTACAGGAATTTCTTTTGGTAAAATATCTATGTTACGAATAAATTGTTCTGTTTCACGAGACGCTGTTCCGTTACCAATGGCAATAGCTTCGATATTGTGTTTTTGGCAGTAGGCTAATACCGTCATTTCGGCTTCAACAATTTTACGTTGCGGCTCATGAGGATAGATAACGGTTTCTTCTAACAATTTTCCTTGCTTATCTAATGCCACTAATTTACAACCCGATTTAAATCCTGGATCTAAACCAAGAATAGCTTTTTGTCCCATTGGTGGCGCTAATAACAGTTCTCTTAAATTATCTGCAAAAACAACAATTGCTTTTTCGTCAGCAATGTGTTTAGTCAATAAACGCATTTCTGCCTCTATACTTGGTTGCAATAAACGCTTGTAGCCATCTTCAATAGCTTCTTTAATTTGATTGGCAGCTTCGCCACGAGAGGTAATTATTTTTTTCTCGATAAGCGCTAAAGCTTCGTCGTTATCAACCGTAATATCTAAAATTAAAATATCTTCTTTTTCCCCACGGCGCATAGCAAGCAAACGGTGCGAAGGACAATTCATTAATTTTTCTTCCCACTCAAAATAATCTTCAAATTTTTCACCGGCCTCTTCTTTCCCT
The DNA here is from genome assembly GCA_040382975.1 of Flavobacteriales bacterium. Classification (GTDB taxonomy): domain Bacteria; phylum Bacteroidota; class Bacteroidia; order B-17B0; family Aurantibacillaceae; genus Aurantibacillus. Next base: position 16,200 of record JBEIEI010000036.1, on the reverse strand, counting down.
CTAATCACGCGGCTTTTAATGATGGCACTTCTTTTAAACAACTCACGCATGTTCTCTCTAACGATCGCATCTTCGCTTACTATTTCTGAAATAATATCACGAGCACCTTGCAGCGCTTCTAACACCGAAGGAACATCTCTATCTGTAGAAATAAATTTTTCCGCTTCTTCAAAAACCAAATTATTTTTTTGATCTAAAATAAATAGAGCAAGAGGTTCTAAACCTTTTTCTTTTGCGGCAGTAGCTTTGGTTCTGCGCTTAGGTTTATAAGGTAAATAAAGATCTTCTAGTTTACTTAACGTATCGGCTGCTAGTATTTTTTCTTTTAATTCTTCTGTTAATTTATTTTGAGACTCGATCGATTTTAAGATAGATTCTCTTCTTTGTTCTAATTGACGTAAACGTTCTATCTCATCACGTATCTGCATTACTTGTACTTCATCTAAACTACCGGTTGCTTCTTTACGATAGCGAGATATAAAAGGAATGGTTCCGCCTTCATCCAACAATTCAATTGTAGCGGTAACATTTTTTAGATCGATTTTTAAAAGATCGGCAATTTTAAAGTGTAATTTAGTTTCAGTCATGGTACATTTTGATTTGTATAAAAATAGCCACCTTAAAGGGCTAATACATTTCTTTTTTTCAACAAAAGCGAAACTTTTGTTTATATTTAGAGTATAAGATTATTAAAATAATTACCATGAAGAAACTGTTACTATTCACTTTTGCTTTAATAACCATTCAATCACAAAGCCAGATCTTAAATCCAAGTTTTGAATTGGTTACAGCTAACAAACCTGATAATTATAATCTATCACCCTATACTTCATATTACATACGTGATACCGCAGCTCCATACAGTGGCTCAAAAGCTGCAGTGATTAGAGGTTTTAGTGCTCAGTCTTATTCGATTCAAGGAGCAGTGTTAGGTGTGTTTTCTGTTACAACAACTAGTTTGCCGCAGGCCTTATGGGGTTGGTACAAATGTAATTTGCAGGTAGGCGATTCATTAGTGTTTAATCCTTATGTTTATCAATCAACTGTGTTTTCGGCTGCGGCACTTGGCTATTCTTTTACAACTACATCATCTGCGGTTTACAAACAATTTAGCGCACCTATTAATTATACGGCTACAGCTTTTCCCGGAACAACCGTTGGTACTGTTTATACCGGAATTTATTTATCAGGTACAAACGTGGATGCGCAAAATGTTTTTATTCCGCAAACCGGAACTTATGCGATCATAGATGATCTGTATTTAGGTTCTAATCCTGTTACGTCAATTAAAAATAATAGCTCTGAAGGGGATATTATTATGAGTGTTTATCCACAACCGGCAAATAACACAGCGTTTATGATCTACACTTTAACAAAAACATCTATGGTTGAATTGAAATTGTTTGATTTTACCGGAAGATTAGTAAAAACTATTTTCACGGAGGATAAACAAACTGAAGGTAATTATAAAGCAGAGATTCCTGTTTATGATCTTGCGCAAGGAGTTTATATTGCGCAGTTAAAAGTGGGCTCTGAAATTCGTACTACTAAAATTGTAAAACAATAAAGTCTGTTTAATATAAAACAGACTTTATTGATTAAGCTTGAGCAGTTGGTCCGCCAAAATTCATTGGGAAACCATTTTCAAGATCTTTAATTTTGCCATTCATTTGTTCAAACTTCTGAATGTTTTCTGTAAGTGCTTTAACCAGTCGCTTGGCGTGTTGCGGTGTTAGAACGATTCTTGATTTAACGCGAGCCTTTGGCACACCCGGCATGATCTTTATAAAATCAATTACAAATTCACTTTGTGAATGAGTAATGATGGCAAGGTTGGAGTAAATTCCTTCAGCAATTTCTTCGCTAAGTTCGATATCTAAATGAGGTTGGTTTTGATTATTTTCTTCCATAGTTTTTGTTTAGTAATTATATCAATACAATTTTATTAAATAAATTGACTCATTTCATCAGCCATTTTTTTAGCTTCTTCGCCTGCTTTCGTATCAAAATCATTTCCGTTAGAAGCATAAATTATTGCTCTGCTTGAATTTACAAGCAAGCCAATGTCTTTGTTTAATCCGTGTTTGCAAACCTCTTGTAAACTTCCGCCTTGCGCACCAACTCCCGGAACCAATAAAAAATGGTCAGGTATTATTTTTCTTATGTCATCTAACATATCAGCTTTGGTTGCACCAACAACAAACATCATATTTTCTTTTGTGCCCCAAGAAGCACATGTTTCAATAACGTTTAAATAAAGATCCTTTCCATTTATTTTTAGTTGCTGAAAATCAGTAGAACCTTCGTTGCTTGTTAAACCTAAAACAATGGCCCATTTTCTTTCAAACTGTAAAAAAGGTTTTACAGAGTCGCTTCCCATGTAGGGAGCAACAGTTATAGCATCGCAATCTAATCGGTTAAAAAAGGCTTTAGCATACATGGAGCTGGTGTTTCCAATATCACCACGTTTTGCATCGGCAATTAATAAATGATTTGGGTAATTGGCTTTAATGTATTTTAAAGTTTTTTCAAGACTTGTAATTCCGCTTAAACCATACGCCTCGTAAAAAGCGGTGTTGGGTTTAAAGGCAACACAATATGGCGCTGTAGCGTCAATTATGCGAGTATTAAAAGCATAAATAGGATCTTCTTCTTCTATTAAAAATTTTGGAATTTTTTCGATATCCGGATCTAATCCTACGCAAAGAAAATTTTTCTTTGTCCTTATCTGGTTTATTAATTCGCTGCGGTTCATTATTAGTTTGATAATTTATTTAAACAATTTTCAATTAGAATTTCTACACTTTTTTTGTAATCACTTGTAAATTCTTTGCGCACACGGTTAGCAATGATAACGCAAACGGTTAAGCATTCATGATCCAATAATTTTCCTAAGCCATATAGGGCAGAGGTTTCCATTTCAAAGTTGGTTATCCTATGATCGCCTAATTTAAAGGAGGTTAATAGTTCATTTAAGTTTGGTTCAGAGGACTTTAAACGAATTTGCCTGCCTTGTGGGCCGTAAAATCCTGGAGCTGTGGCGGTGATGCCAACATGCAGATTTTCTTTAAATTTATTTAATAAGATATTACTTGCGGCAACGCAGTAAGGGTAAGGAAGATTTTTTTGCCAATTGGTATGTTTAATGAATTCTTCACTAATTTCATGTTCATTAATTGTTTTCCAACCTTCGTAAAAATTAAGTAAACCGTCTAATCCAATACCATGAGAGCTTGCAACCAATCCATTTACAGGAATATCGCCCTGCAGAGCACCGCTTGTGCCTAAACGAATGATATTTAATTTCCTGTGCTTTGGATTTAGTTCTCTCGTTTCAAGATTGATATTTACAGCTGCATCCAACTCATTTAATACAATATCAATATTATCAGTTCCAATGCCTGTACTTAAAACAGTAATTCGTTTACCATTAAACGTTCCGGTGTGTGTAATAAATTCGCGATGATCTGTTTTAAAATCTATTTTTGAAAAATACTTCGATATTTGTGCTACTCTGTGCTGATCGCCTACAACAATTACATCGTCTGCAATATCTTCACTTCTTAAATTTATATGGTAAACTCTGTTTTCTGAGCTAAGAATTAATTCTGTTTCTGGAAAGTGCGACATTTAGTTTTTGTTTTTGCGGTATGTAAATATAGTAATTGAAATAATTTAAAAATGCCTAAGTTATTAAACAAAAAAAAACCTTCTCTTTTGGAGAAGGTTTTTTGTAAGGTTATTATTAATTAGTTTACTAAAGCAGTAAATCCTGCATCAGCACGTAATTTTACAAACTCAGCATCATCTTTAGCGTATGCTTTTAAAGCACCGTCTTTTTCAATTGCAGTTTTTAAGTTACTTAATACATCAGCGTTATTTCCACCACGAGAAGCAGCAACTGCTTTTAAGTAATAGCTATAAGCCATTTCTTTTTCGTTGCTTGCATCAACAGTTTCTTTAACAGCACCCGGAGTACCAGCTAATAACTGAGCTAAAGCTTTGTTATGACCTTTATAGTCACCAAAATTAGAAACAGCATCAGAATATTTACCATTACGTACTTCTAAGATACCCATGTTGTATTTTGCTTCAGGAGCAGCACTTGCTTTTTTGTAAAGATCCATTGCTGCAATACGGTTACCGTTTTTAGCTTCAATGATACCTAAGTTATTATTTACTTCTGCAGAAGATGCGTTAAGAGCAGACGCACGTTTAAATGCAGCGCCAGCTTCAGTAACTTTGTTTTGCATTAAATAAGCAACACCTAAGTTATTTGCACTTCTCCAATCAGAACCATATTGTTTTTCAGCAGAAGTATACACTTGAACTTTAGTATTTAGATCGTTAGTTAAGTTTGCACCGTATAATAATTCTTCAATAGATAAACTATCAGGATTAGAAGTCATTAATTTAGTGATCTGCTCATCAGTACGAGATTTTTTATCTACATTGATAGTGATTTCAGAACGACGTAATTTTGGTAATACCTTATCAGCTAACTCAATATAAGTCTTAGATAAATTTTTAATTTCTTTACGACGTTGTTCAGCATCAGTATACATTGTTAAAACACGTAAAATAAGGTCCTTGTCAGCCATTGTAGAAGCTTCCATTAAAGATTTAAAACCTTCCCAGTCTTCTTTAGTAGTACCTACTTGATACTGCTCTTTAGTTTTACCGAAAGTGATCTCTTTATTTTTGTTTTTTGTAAACTCGCTCATTACAGCAGCAGAACCGGTTTTAGCACGGTCTTTTGCTAAATTTTCGTTTTTATCTGTTTCACCATCAGGAGAAGCATAAGCAGAAACGCTGATACCTTTAAATTCATACCAAGGTGAACTTAAGTTTTTAGAAATAAATTCATTAACAGCTTTCATTTCTTCAGATTTCATTTCAGCCGGACGAACGTTAGATGCATTGATTGTATAATATACGTGAGCAGTTTGATTTGCCGGAGTAGTTTTAACAAACGCATCTTTACCCATTATTCCTTTTTCGTCGTTACGAACTAATAAAGGAGTAACAATAGTAGCGTCAGCTAATTCAACCGGCTCAAATTTTTTCTCTTTTTTCTTAACAGTACCAACAGCACGAACTTCAACCTTAGCATTACGCATACTTGGTTCGTAAGCGAATTTTTCTGAAGTGTAATTAAACGTACCGCCAGTTGTATAGCCAATTTTTTGACCAGACCCTATAGCTTTTTCGCCTACTAATACAATTGGCTTTAATGCTTTTTCTCCAGTTGCTGATTTAACAACAGGTGTAAGCGTTAAAGTCACTTTTTTAGCAAATAATTTCGGGTTAAATTTACCGTTAACACTAAATTGAATGCTGTCTCCATGCATTTCAATCGGATTTGGAGACACTGTATATTTAATGTCTTTTTGTTTTTTTAGCATTTTTCCAAGCCCATCGCAGCTTGTTAAAATTACCGCCACCGATAAACCGGCCCCTATCGTACGTAAAAATTTTGAATTCATCTTAAAAGTTTAGATTTTAATAACGATACAAAAATAGAAAAATATTTTAATTAGTTCATTATTTTTTTAACAATCCGACAAAACTTAAAAAAAAGGAGACTTTTCTGTTTTTTTGAAGGATTCATTTTTTGTTTTTTTAAAATTTTGCCCATGCTTTAGCAATAATGTTCTAAATTTGCAACGCATTTGGAAACTACCTCTAATAATATTGCTACACCTAATTATTCGAAATTTTCGGGTTTTCTTAAATTAACAAAGTTTCGATTAGGATCCTTGGTGGTGTTTTCTGCAATAATTACCTATTTTACTGTTGCCAAGGAAGTTAATGTGAATGCTATTTTTGCTATTTGCATAGGCGGATTATTTGTTACCTCTGCGGCTAACGGATTTAATCAGATTATTGAAAAAGATCTGGATCGCTTAATGGACCGTACAAAACAGCGGCCGATGCCAACAGGCGTGCTTTCTGATAAAGAGGCCTTTATTTTCTGCTCTTTTTTCGGAATAACTGGTACCATCTTGTTATGGGTGTTTACAAATCCTTTATGTGGAATTTTAGGCTTTATATCTATAATTTTATATGCTGTTGTTTATACGCCCTTAAAACGAATAACCCCTTTTTCTGTTTTTGTTGGCGCTTTTCCGGGGGCATTACCTACTTTAATTGGAGCAGTTGCTGCCACTGAAGGATTTGGAAAGATCAGTTTTTTCGCCTTTTTGCTATTTATGATTCAGTTTGTTTGGCAATTTCCACATTTTTGGGCATTAGCTTGGTTTAATAATGAGGATTATGCAAAAGCCGGCTTTCATTTATTACCTTCAAAAGGAGGTAAGGATGATTCTTCAAAATTTCAAATATTGATATATTCTGTTTTCTTATTAATTACCAGCATTTTGCCATTTGTTTTTCATTTTGTTGGCATTATTAGTGTAAGTGTTTGTATTATTTGTGGAATTGCCTTGCTGCTGCAAGCTTATAATTTTTATCGTTTACCTACCGATGCTTATGCGAAAAAACTATTTTTGGTAACGCTTGTTTATTTACCGGTAGTTCAATTGGCGTTAATGACAAAATCCTAAAAATTTAATAAAGTGGAAAAAGTAAAAACAAAAAGAGAGAAGCCTCATAAAGAGGAGTTAAGATTAGCCAAACGAAAAGCTGCAAAGCCACTGCTTTGGATAGGTATAGTAAGTATTGTTATGCTTTTTGCCGGTTTAACCAGTGCCTATGTTGTTCGTGCTCAAAATGGGAATTGGCAAGTGTTTGAATTACCTTCAATTTTGATAATTAGTACTGCAATTATTATAACAAGCAGTTTAACCATGATGTTGGCCCAATTTGCTATAAAAAAAGACAAATTTCAATTAACCAGTATTTATTTGTTTTTAACCCTAGTGTTGGGGTTTTCTTTTTTTTATACTCAGATTCAAGGTTGGAAAGAGCTCTCGCAGCAAGGGATTTATTTTGCAGGAAAATATAGTAACGCCTCCGGTTCATTCTTGATCGTAATTGCTTTTCTGCATTTAGCTCATATGGTAGGAGGCTTAATTGCCCTCTTTGTATCATTAACAAAGTCATTGTTGAAAAAATATTCATCCTCTGATAGCCTTGGAATTGAGCTAACTGCAATTTATTGGCATTTTCTTGATGTTTTATGGGTGTATTTGTTTTTGTTTTTATATTTTTATCGCTAATATTGCAGCAGAATTTTAATATTAATTAATTTTATATGGCACATACAACAGAAATTGACGCGAAAGCGGCTTGGGATGGCGGACAATCACCCTTTAGAGTAAGTTACGGAAAAATGATGATGTGGTTTTTCCTAGTGTCCGATGCTTTAACGTTTGGTGGTTTACTGATTTCATACGGATTTATTCGTCATAAATATGCTGATGTTTGGCCTAAAGCTGAAAACGTATTTACTCACTTTCCCTTTGTTGAACAACATTTGCCTTTGGCTTACGTTGGTTTAATGACGTTTATTTTAATTATGTCTTCTGTTACCATGGTTTTAGCAGTAGAAGCAGGGCATAGAATGGACAGAAAAGGTGTTACTATTTGGATGTTCTGGACAATTGTTGGTGGTGCTTTATTTGTAGGTTCTCAAGCTTGGGAGTGGTATCATTTTATAGTTGGTACTCATGATGGTGCTTTAAGAAACGTTTGGGATATGGCAACTGGTGCCTATGTGCAACAAACCTATCATGGAGCAACAATGGTTGTTAACGAATATGGTGTTCCTCAATTTGCAAATTACTTTTTCTTTATCACAGGCTTTCACGGTTTCCACGTATTTTCTGGTGTAATTATTAATTTGATCATTTTCTTAAATGTATTAAAAGGAACCTATGAAAAACGCGGTCATTATGAAATGATCGAAAAAGTAGGTTTATACTGGCACTTTGTAGATCTAGTTTGGGTATTCGTATTTACCTTTTTCTACTTATTATAATTATAAAATAAATAAATTAAAGAACTTAAAAATTAACTATTATGTCAGAATTTCATGATGATTACCCTTCTTACGAAACAATGTACAATCACAGCGAGGAAGAGGGAAAAAAAGCTCGCAAAGTATTATGGAAAGTGTTTTGGGTAATGTTAATCATTACTATTTTTGAATTAATTGTTGGTTCAATGGCCCCGGCAAGAGGCTGGACTGGAACAATGGGATTAAAAGTGTTATTTATTGGTTTAACGGTTGTGAAAGCTGCAGCAATTGTAATATGGTTTATGCACCTTGGTCATGAGGTTAAATTCTTAAAGTATGTAATTTTAATACCATATATTGTATTTATTTTATATGCTGTATTTATTATATTGGTAGAAGGTGTTTATTCGGGAAAACCCGGAAATTTCACTCGTGTTGATAAGATCTTCATCGATCAGCAAAAACAATTAAGTAGTGGCCACCATGCTGCCGGTGCAGCCCACGATGCTGGAGCTGAGCATAGTGAAGAACATCACTAGTTATTTTTAAGGCCGCTTTTTAGCGGCCTTTTTATTTTACATTTATTACCTCAAATTAATTCTTTAAATAATATTTGTAGTTTTACACTGCAAAATGAAGAAAGTCCTTATTCTTACATACTATTGGCCTCCAAGTGGCGGAGCAGGAGTTCAACGTTGGCTTAAGTTTGTAAAATACATGCGGGAGTTTGGTTTTGAACCTGTTGTTTATACTGCCGAAAACGGCGAAATGCCTGTAATTGACGATAGTTTAGCAAAAGACATTCCGCAAGGAATGACTATTTTAAAAACGCCAATTTGGGAGCCGTATACTTTTTATAAACGATTTATAGGTCGAAAAAAGGAGGATAAAATAAACGCCTCTTTTTTAAATGAGAACAAGAAAGCTGGAATCACCGAAAAAATTAGCGTTTGGATACGCGGCAATTTTTTTATTCCCGATGCGCGTAAATTTTGGATAAAACCAAGTATTAGTTATTTGGATGATTATATTAAAAAAAATAAAATAGATATTATTATTAGTAGCGGCCCACCTCACAGTATGCATTTAATTGCTTTAGGGCTAAAGAAAAAAAATAAAGATCTAAAATGGGTAGCTGATTTCAGGGACCCTTGGACCAATATTGATTTTTACGAAAAATTAATGCTTACAAAATGGGCCGATAATAAACATCATAAACAAGAATTAAGTGTTTTGCAACATGCAGATAAAGTTGTAAGTGTTGGACAAACAATGAGCAATGAGTTTTTAGCGATGTATCAAAAATCCGGAGGAAAAGATCTTACTAAGTTTAAGGTAATTACTAACGGTTTTGATGATGACGACCTAAAAGTAGGGATTGTAATTAAAGATAAGAAGTTCAGTATAGCGCATATTGGCACATTAGTTAAAGATCGCAATCCGCAGGTGTTATGGAAGGTTTTAAAAAAGATCGCGCAAGAGAATGAAAAGTTTAAAGACCAATTAGAAATTAAACTGGTTGGAAAAATAGATTTTTTTGTAAAAGAACAGATAGAGTTATTTGGCTTATCTCAATTTGTAAATAAGATAGAATATTTACCGCACGATAAAGTTATTGAAGAGCAACAAAGATCAAAACTGCTGTTACTGTTAGTTAACAATACAAAAAACGCAAAAGGGATTTTAACAGGTAAATTTTTTGAATACATGTCGGCAAAAGTGCCCGTATTAGCTATTGGCCCTATCGACGGTGATCTGGCAGAAATAATTAACGCTACAAATTCCGGACTTATAAGCGGTTTTGATGACGAAGCAACTCTTGAGAAAAATATTTTAAATTATTTTAATGGAAACGTTAGCGATCGTAACGAAGAGCAAATAAATAAATACAGTCGCAGGGCTTTAACAAAAACGCTTTGCGAATTATTAAAGAATTTGTCTTAAAAAAACTAAACTAAATTAACCTACTTCCCATCTTTTACGATAGTTTTCAGAATAAAAAGCAATTCTAGAAATTGTTGCTAATGCCCTTTCCTGATTAAAAAAGGCAGAGCACTCAATGGTCTCTTTTACTATAATGTCATCTTTGGCAATAGCTAACGCAGCTTCAACCAGACCATGATTTTCTTCTAACAGCATTAATAAAACTTCTGCTCGCGAAGGATCATTTAATTTGCTTACCGGGCTAATTGCCTGAAAGAAAACGCGGTCATGATCTTCCCAAACATCTATTAAAACCTCGGTGCTTTTATCTTTACTAATGTTATATTGACCTTCGCCAACTTTTGCTTCATTTGGATCTATTCCTAACGTTTTTAGGGTTGCTTCTATAATTGTAACTACTTGTTGATGCATAAATTTAGTGTGTTGTGAGCTGGTTTAATTTATCTGTAAAAAATTGAGAATATTTATTGGTATAATATTTTTGTTTGAATTGGCCAACCCACTGCACGCCTTTTATACTGTTGGTTAAAAAAACCTCATCGCCATTCATTAGTGTATTTATTGTAATTGGGTTTTCGAAAGTGAGTAGTTTATTTTGCGTTGCAAGGTCCATTATTTGTTTTCTCATTACCCCTGCCACACAGCCTTCGCTTAAAGGCGGCGTGTAAATGGTTCCATTCTTAACAACAAAAATATTCGAACTTATGCTTTCGCAAATAGTACCGGTTTCGTTAATTAAAAAACATTCGTCCAACTTCATGCTTTGCTTTGCTAATCCTGCCATTACATAAAATAAGGCATTGGCTGTTTTTAAATTCGATAGTTTATTAATTTGTTTTTTTAGATCAGCATAAATATCTACCCACAAGCCTTTTTGATTTAATTCAAATACCGAATCAAGTTCTTCGCTTTCTATCAAAAAAGAAATATCGTTCGTTTCAGGGGTGTAATAGCCGCCTTCATTTCTAAAAACCGTTAATCTAATCCGCGCATTTGGCGCATGCGTATTATGTTTTAATAGCTGCATGATCTGCTCTTCAATGTTCTCTGTATTAAACTCAGCCGGTAGGTTCATCCGTAAAACTGTCATGCCTAATTTTATGCGTGCTATATGATCACGCAAAAACATAAGTTTATTATTGCAAAACCGAATGCTTTCAAACAAAGCATCGCCGTATCTGAAAGCGCGATTGTTAAACGCAACACTGGGCTCATAAATACTAATTAAATGCCCGTTTAATATGCAATAAGTGTCTTTCAATGATTATTAATGCAAAATTTGCATTTTTTTAAGGCTTAATCAGCTAGTAATCAATTTACTTAATAACAGTTAAAAGTTAATCAAATGTAAATAAAGCACGCCTAATTAGGTAGTTGCAAAACTTAAAATACATGACAATTTAGCGTTAATAAAATTTTGCACAATATTTGAAAGAAAAGAATTCAAACAGTACATTTGAATTAACTTAAAATTTTAGAAATTATGTTTGATAATAATGAATTTAAAAAATATGCCACAAAACACCGAGGCATTAACAGTTTAACTTACGATAGTTATACTTCTCGCATACAATCATCTTTAACGCCATATATTATTGAGGAACGTCAATTAAACGTTGCGCAAATGGACGTGTTTTCTCGTTTAATGATGGATCGAATTATTTTTTTAGGAACAGGAATTAACGATCAGGTTGCAAATATTGTTCAGGCGCAATTACTTTTTTTAGAAAGTGTTGATGCTAAAAAAGATATTCAAATTTATGTCAACTCCCCGGGAGGAAGCGTTTACGCAGGTTTAGGTATTTACGATACTATGCAGATCATAAAGCCGGATGTTGCAACAATTTGCACTGGAATGGCCGCTAGTATGGGTGCTGTGTTACAGTGCGCAGGCGCAAAAGGTAAACGTACTGCTTTAAAGCATGCACGTATTATGATCCACCAACCAATGGGTGGAGCTGAAGGACAAGCAAGTGATATCGAAATTACAGCTCGCGAGATCCAAAAATTAAAAAAGGAATTATACGAGATCATTGCTTTTCATAGCGGACAAACCTACGAGAAAGTATGGGAGAATAGTGATCGTGATTATTGGATGATCGCCTCAGAAGCAAAGGAATATGGAATGATCGACGAAGTTCTTGAAAGAAAATAAATTTATTAGTTCAATTAAATCCCTCAAAACTCTGTTTTGAGGGATTTTTGTTTAAAAAAATCACAAAATAAGATGATAAATTTTGTGTTTATGGCAGATATAAATATATTTGATATAATTTACTAACCTAATAATTATGAAAAAAATACTTTCAGCGTTTTTTATTGCCTCATCGGTAGTCCTTTTGGCACAACCCAAAGGAAAAGATCCTAAAATGGCAGAAACTTTAACTCCGGGATACTATTGTAATTTAAAAGGTGATACCATAAAAGGCGAGATTCAAACTAATCCAACAAATGGAGAAGTAGATTTTTATAAAGGGTTTAATTTTAAACCAAAAGGACCCGGAAAAGTAACTGCTATTAGCAACAAAAAAGCTAAAGCCTATGGCTTTGATGGAAGACATTTTACCTTAGTTCCTTTGAATGCAGATTTTGCGTACATTGAATACATAGTAAAAGGACGTTTAAATTTTATGGAATATAAAATTGCCGGTTCTATTGCCGGACAACCGGGCGTAGAAAGCAGATTTTTTATTCAAGATACTAAGGCTGATGAATCTTCGGCCGAACTAAGAGAATTAAAACAGATCTCTGAAAAATTCTATAAAAAAGATGTTAAGCCTTACATGAAACCTCAAATAGCCACTTGGGAAAACCTAGATAAATTTACCTTCAATAAAGAGGTACTAGCAAATGCTATTAGAGAGTTTAACAGATACTATGATACCGGGCCAGCCAAAGTTGAGGTTGAATCCGAGAAGGTTACGGATGAAGCAAAAGAAGAAACTGAATAATAAAGCAAAAAAAATCCCTCCAAAAAAGAGGGATTTTTTTTGCTTTAAATTCTTTTGTGATTAGAGATTTTTAAGCGAACAAAAATAGCATTTTGTCTAATTGCTTAATTTTTGGTTAAAAACGATGGGAAATTAGAAAAAGAATTTTGATATTCATCTTCGTAAAAAAAAAATCTCGAAATCTCCTTTATGAATAATTTAAAGATCGTTGTTAACCAAATGTTTTTTTCAAAACATCTTTCGTATCAAATTCTTTTTGCTTTTGTTTTAATGGTTTTTGCAACTTTACAATATAGTTAACTCTTTTTTGGAGTTTTTACTTCCTTCCAGCCAACAATATCTCTAATTACAACCGATGCACAGGTTAAGCCAAATGCTGCAGGTAAATAGGATATAGTGCCATAAGCAGATTTTTTAAATTTACTGCCGTCGGTTTTCATGATAGAATGTTTGGCAGGAAGCTCTGTGCTAAAAACAGAGTTAATGCCTTTATAAATGTTCATATACCTTAAGCGTTTGCGCACATATTGCGCCATTGGGCAATTATAGGTTTGTGCAATATCTACCACTTGTATTTTTGTAGGATCCATTTTTCCACCGGCCCCCATACTCGAAATAATGCGTTGGTTATTAAAATAGGCGGTTTGCAGTAAATATAATTTTGGCGAGATACTATCAATCGCATCAATTACATAGGTAAATTTCTGCGTCATAAAATCTTTCATGTCATCAGGATTCTTGAACGATTCAATAACAGTTAGATCAACTTCGGGATTAATTAATTTTATCCTTTCTCCCATTAAAACAGCTTTATTTAATCCGTGTGTTGAGGTTAACGCTTGTATTTGCCTGTTTCTGTTCGTTGGGTCTACAGTGTCGCCATCAATAATGGTCATTTTGCCAACGCCGCTTCTGGCAATAGCCTCTGCCGCATAAGAACCAACACCTCCAAGTCCAACAATTAAAACATGCGCGTTATTCAGTTTCTCTAAACCTTTATTACCCACCAATAAGGTGGTGCGTTCCATCCAGCTTGTATCCATATTAATTTAATATTTATTTAACTACTTTCATTTACTTCTTTAAACCACATAGAAACATGAGGCCAGACTAAAAACAGAAACATAGTTGCACATACATTTGAAGCAACGCTTCAAATTATATGAGTTTTTTTTGTCTGTAGCCTTTTTCATCTATGTAATTCTATATTTCTATGTGGTTAATTTTTTTGCATTTTTAATTCTGTGGTTAAAAGAGTTTTGTTTTAAAAACGGTTTCAAAATTACTTTGTATTTGTTGTTTAATTATTTCTTCATCTATTCCTAAAAGCTCTGAGGCTTTTTTGTAAATGTATTTTATAGAAATATCTGCATCGTCGGTTTCTAAAAAGAAATTTTTGCGACCAACATTTTTTATTGCCTTAGCAGCATTAGATTCGTATCCTAATAAGGCTTTTCCAAACGAAAAGTAAAATCCTTCATTAACCATTACACGGGCAATATTCTCGTTATTATTAAAGCCATGAATGATCACCGGAACTTTATTGTCATTTAAATTCAAACAATTAATTAATTCATTGAAGGCTTTAACGCAATGTATGATCAATGGTTTATTAATTTTATTGGCAATTTTTATTTGTTCAACAAACACTTCTTCCTGAAGGTCGAAATCTACTTTGCTGAGTTTATCTAAACCACATTCGCCTATGGCTAAACAGCGCTTTTCGTGTGCAACAACCTCCAATTTATTTAATTGATCATGGTAGGTTTCTTTGTCAATATACCAAGGATGCAATCCATACGAATAATGGTTGGCTTTATCGGTTGAATCCATATCCTGATTAACCAATTCTAGTTTAGCATCGTGTACTTGGGTATGTGTGTGGGTGTTAATGAACATTACTTGTTTTTTTTAACCACATAGTTACATAGGTTTTTTTGTCATTTTTCTTTTAAAATCTTAAAGTATTCATTTACATAAGTTTTTTGACCTTCTGCAAATATGTTAGAACAATTAAAATTAATAAGTATTCCTTTAGGAGCTTTTAAAAGTTTCATATAGGTTAGAAGCTGCGCTTCAAAAGCAGTATTTAATTCAGAAGCACTTTTTAATTCAATCACTAAACAATTTTCAATATACAAATCGCATCTAAAGTCAAGATTTAATACTTTTGTTTTATAAATTATTGGGATTTTTAACTCTGTGTAAAAATTTATTTTTCTATGCCTTAACTCTTCCTGCATACATTGATTATACACACTTTCCAATAAGCCTCTACCCATAGTTTTATGAACTTCAATTGCAGCACCAACTACTTCATATGTTAATTCATCTAAATATTTTTTTGTAATAACTTTGGATAGCATTTGAAAAAAATCTATGTTTCTATGTGGTTTATTTATTTAATAACATTGTTAATTATAATTTACACTGCAAGGCTTCAATAGCTTCAAAATTATTACTTTTAATTACTTAATTTTTGTGATGAATATTATAAATTATAACAACGTAACGTCAATAACATTTAAAGAGCTTGAAGCCATTGTTGGTGCCGACTATATTAGCTCAGATAAAGAGCAATTAGAGAAATACGGACAAGATGAGACCGAAGATCTTGTCTTTTTTGCCGATGTGGTGGTAAAACCACAAACTGTTGAGCAGGTTGCTGGTATTGCTAAAGTGTGTAATGCCAATAAAATTTCCTTAACCACTCGTGGTGCCGGAACCGGACTAAGCGGCGGTGCTTTGCCAATTAAAGGTGGCGTATTGTTAAGCATGGAAAAATTCAATAAAATTTTATCTATTGATGAGCGCAATTTACAAGCTACTGTTGAGCCGGGAGTTATCAATTATATTTTTCAGGAAGAAGTAAAAAAAGTGGGCCTGTTTTATCCACCCGATCCTGCTAGCTGGGGAAGTTGCAGTCTTGGTGGAAACATTGCGCATAGCAGCGGCGGACCAAAAGCTGTTAAATACGGTACCACCCGCGATTACGTTTTGAATTTAGAAGTTGTAATGCCAAATGGTGAAATTATTTGGACAGGCGCTAACACATTAAAATATTCTACAGGCTATAACCTCACACATTTAATGGTTGGCAGCGAAGGAACACTTGGAATAGTAACTAAGATCGTTTTTAAATTAATTCCATTACCAAAGCATGATTTATTGATGTTAATTCCGTTTGAAAGTGCAGAACAAGCGTGTAAAGCTGTTGGCGAGGTGTTTAGAGCAGGAATTACACCAAGTGCAATGGAATTTATGGAGCGTGATGCAATAGATTGGAGCATCAAATTTTCGGGCGATGTAAATTTTGTTATTAAATCAGAATGGCAGGCGGTTTTGTTGGTTGAGGTGGATGGAAATAATATGGATGTGTTGATG
>JBEIEI010000035.1:0-17132 GCA_040382975.1 Flavobacteriales bacterium | reverse complement strand
TTGTGATGGAGTTTTTGATTTCATGTGCAGGTTATTAGTGTTTTCTTAATAATTAATAAATTATAAAAGCCGTGTAAAATTACTCATAATACTTTATTTTTGTGTTATGGATATTTCATACGTTAAAGCTTTACATATAATCTTTGTAATTTGTTGGTTTGCAGCCTTATTTTATATCGTTAGATTGTTTATATACACTAAAGAGGCTCAAGATAAAGACGAAGTTGCTAAGCCAATATTAACGCAGCAGCTTTTAATGATGCAAAAAAAATTATGGTATATCATTGGTTGGCCGTCCATGATAGGAACCTATGTGTTTGGTTGGTGGATGATCTTTTCAAATATGACCTATTACTTTGCACAGCCATGGATGTGGCTAAAATTGATAGTTGTGGGATTACTAACCTTATACCATTTTGAATGCCAACGTATTTTAAATGCCCAAAAGCGAGGTGTTTTTAAATCAGGATCCTTTAAGTTGCGTATGTTTAATGAGCTAGCAACAATATTTCTTGTAGGTATTGTGTTTTTGGTAGTTGTAAAGTCAACCTCTGGTTTATTATGGGGTATTTTAGGCTTACTTGCCTTTGCGGCAGTGGTACTGATATTTGTTTTTATTTATAAAAAAAATAGAGATAAAGATGGTAAGACGAATATTCCTTTAGAGGAAAATAAAACAGACGAAGTTAAAAACTAGTTTTTTTTTCGACCATTAGCGCTTGCAACAACTGATATAAATCACCTCCGTTTATGTTTAATTAGATATTTTTCATCATCGCTTTGTTGTAAATTAGCTTTGGGTGAAAATTAGTGTAATTTCATTTTTTAACTTTTAATTATTAATTAAATGGAGTTTATAGATTATTACAAAATATTGGAAGTGGATAAGAGTGCTACCGAATCTGATATTAAAAAAGCTTATCGCAAGTTGGCAAGAAAGTATCATCCAGATCTTAATCCAAACGATGTTAATGCAAAGAAAAAATTTCAGCAAATAAATGAAGCTAACGAAGTTTTAAGCGACGCCGAAAAAAGAAAAAAATACGATAAATACGGTAAGGATTGGCAGCATGCCGATGAGTTCGAAAAAGCCGGACAACAGCGATCTCAAAGAGGCGCCGGGGGATTTGGCGGTTCAAGTCAAGGTGGAGGGGCGCATTATTCTGAAGGTGATTTTTCTGATTTTTTTGAATCGATGTTTGGAGGGCAAGGCAGAAAGAGTAGTGGCGGCTCATCAAAATTTAGGGGTCAGGATTTTAATGCCGAATTGCATTTAGATCTTAAGGATGTTTTTATTACGCATAAACAAACATTAACCGTTAACGGTAAAAGTATACGGCTTACTATTCCTGCGGGAGTAGAAAATGGCCAGGTGATCAAGATTCCCGGCCATGGCGGAGATGGCGTAAATGGTGGACCCAACGGTGATCTCTATCTTACTTTCTCAATAACAAATTCTACTAAATTTAAGCGAGAAGCAAGTAATCTTTTTGCAGATGTTGAGTTAGACATTTATACAGCCGTTTTAGGAGGAGATATAACGTTTGATACCTTTGATGGTAAAGTTAAATTGCCGGTGAAGCCCGAAACTCAAAATGGCACAAAGGTTAAGTTAAAAGGAAAAGGATTTCCGGTTTATAAAAAAGAAGGAGAATTTGGTGATCTGTTTATTACCTATAAAATCAAGATCCCAACAAATTTAAGTGATAAAGAAAAAGAATTGTTTCATGAATTAGCAAAAATTAAAGGCCATGGAAATTGAAAAACACATCTCCGCAAAACAATTTTGTGAGTGGCATAAAATTGATATTTCGTTTATTACTTCTTTAAATGATCTGGGCTTGGTTACCACTATAGTTCATGAAGATGTGCATTATATTGATATTGAAAAAGTAGCCTATCTCGAAAAAATGATCAGGTTGTATTACGATCTGGATATTAATCCCGAAGGTATTGAAGCAATATTGCATTTACTTAACAAGGTTAATTTAATGCAGGAAGAAATAATACTTTTAAAAAACAGAATTAGGTTTTTAGAGGGCGAATAACCTTATAAAAATTCGGTAACGGCATCTTTAAAAAGTAACTCAAAATTATTTTCTAATTCTTTTTCATGCGTTTTAAAAAGCGAAATAGATTCGTTTAACATCACACCATGTTTTATTCTATGAGACAAGTGAAACAAAACTTGTTCAATACCTTCAATTGAAGAATAGGCGTTGTAAATATTATTTTTAATTACATATTCTAAAAAGTTAGAACTGCTTTGTGGTAAATGGTGTTGATTATTACTGTAGGTATTATAAGCAGTTTCGGTAAATTCTTTTAATGATAATTGCGAGTAATGATCAAAATTCTTCGCAAGAAAGTGATCGGAATAAATATCAATTAAAATGCCGCTATACCTTTCATAACCTTTATAAAACAGGCGCTTACTGGCCTTAAAACTTTCATGATTATCGGTAAACATATCAATTTTACGGTGCAAATAAATGCCGGTAATTATTTCTTGAGGGTATTTTTGAAAATCATTTCCACGCAAATGATCCGCAATAAAGTTCCCAATAAGTAAGTTAGGATCATTATTAGAAAAAAGTGCGTGGGCTAAATAATTCATTTAGATAAAAGTAAATAAAAAACCCGCTACTTTTTATGGTAACGGGTTTTGATGTTTTAAAAAGAAATAATTATTGTTTGATGATATTGGTTTTTTGAATTACCTCACCATTTTCAGTTATTCTTATTGTATAAATTCCATTAACTTCATTTTTTAAGTTTAAAGAATTGTTTAAACGATTGGCTTTTTGTTTAACGATCAATTGTCCAATTGCATTATAAACTTCAATAATTGTATTTTCAGAAATAGAATTTAAATTCACATTAAACTCACCATTATTTGGATTAGGAAATACGTTAATAGTTGATGAATTATTTTCAGATTCATTAATACTTGTACAAGCTGATACTGATTGTGTAATAGCAAATGTATTTGTACAATTATTAGCAGCAGAACCTGTTACACTATACGTTGTTGTAACCGATGGCGAAACGGCAATTACAGTTGTTGTTGCCGCTGTATTCCAAGTATAGCTGGAAGCTCCACTTGCGGTTAACGAAACAGTTTGACCACTGCAAATTAAGCTTAATGATGAAACCGCAGTTACTGTAGGCGAAACATTTACTGTAACACTAAACGAACAAGTTCCTGTATTTCCTGAAGCGTCTTTTGCAGAATAGGTAACGGTTGTTACGCCAATACTATAAGTACCACTTGCATTTGTTGTACCTGTTCCGGTTGTTGCTCCAGATAAAGAATAGGTAACAACAGGGCTAGGGCAATTATCTAAAATAGATACCGGTGAAATTGATGGAACTGAAGCACTACATTGAGTAACATTGCCTGGGCAAGTAATTGTTGGTGTAATATTATCAATTACAGTTACAGAAAAAGAGCAAGAATTTGAATTTATACCATCTGTAACAGAAAATGTATTAACAGTTGTGCCAATTGTAAATGTTGAGCCACTCGCTAATCCAGCAATTTGTGTTAAGCTTGTTGATGCAGAAGGTATTGTTAATACAACCGATCCATTACCTGTGTTTGTACCCGCTGTTAAAACTGTACTTGTAGCTGCTCCAACAAAAGAAGAGCCACCACCGCCACCACCACCAGGAGTAGTGTCAGAACCGTTTGCGCCCGAGCCGCCACCATAGTAGCCGCCGCCGCCGCCGCCGCATCCGCCGCTGCCATTATGAAACACTAAAGATCCGGCTCCACCAATACCAAGAGTACCGGCATTACCCGGACCCCATGTTTGTAAACAACCACCTGTGTTGTAAGTAGACGTGGCACCTCCGGCAGATTGTGTACCACCAAAACCTCCGTTACCACCTCCGCCTGTGCAATTACAAGCAGTAGATGAACCTACACTCCCGGTTCCACCTGTTAAACCTCCACCGCTACCACCATTCCCCGCAGGCCCTGCAGTTTGACAACCAGGCCAAACTCCATTACGACCAGCACCGCCACCGCCACCGGCAACTAAAACTCTGTTTGCTAATGCAACACCACCAATTCTAATATCCGTTGCACCTCCGCCATTTCCTGCATTACCGGTAGATGGACCGGAAAAAACCGTGTTACCATTTACTCCACCAAGCGCTCCACCATTGTAGCCGTTTTGACCGCCTACAAATATATTTAATACTTGTCCGGGCGAAACCGAAAGAACTCCTTGAACCGAACCGCCTAATCCACCAGTGCCACCGGGCGATTGACTTGCTCCCTGAGCACCTCTAGCAGTTATTGTTAAACTTGTTACGCCAACAGGCACCGTGTATGATTGCATACCACCGGTAAAGTTGAATGTTTGTGTTGTACAAGCACTGCTAAAAACAGGCAAGCTGTAGGTTGCTAAAGCACCGCAAGAGCTTGTTGGTGCGCTAACTGTCATGTTTCCTGGACAAGTAATGCTTAAGCATTGCGCATTAATAGTAGCAGCAGTACCTAAGGAAAGTATTCCTAAAGCAATTTGCTTTTTAAATTTGTGTAATTGTTTTTTCATATTTTTTTATTTTGTTTGCACAAATATAAATAAATATTAGCCGCACTGATTGTTAAAACTAAATTTCCTATTTTTATAAAATGAATATTTTTATTGCAACTGTCGAACAAAAGTTGGCAACCCTAACAAGCGAGGAAAGTTGGCACTGCGCTAAAGTTTTAAGAAAAAAAACCGGCGATAATGTTCAGCTAATAGATGGTATGGGCAATTTTTATGAGGGGATTTTAGAATTAGTTTCTGATAAAAAGTGCACGGCAAATTTAACTTCGGGTCCAATTTTACAGGAGAAAAGAAATTATTATTTGCATTTAGCAATAGCGCCAACCAAACAAATTGATAGAATAGAGTGGATGATAGAAAAAGCAGTTGAGATAGGAATTGATGAAATTAGTTTTATTTCCTGTAAAAATTCTGAAAGAACAGTTATTAAAATTGATAGGATCATTAAGATCGTTGAAAGTGCAGTAAAACAAAGCCTACAAGCTTATCTGCCAAAAATTAATGATCTTACTTCATTTAAAGAAATAATAAATTCAAAAGAGGCTAATCAAAAATTAATTGCGCATTGTTATAACGAAGAAAAAAATGATCTAAAACAAATGGAGTTTAAAAATAAGTCTACTTTAGTTTTAATAGGTCCTGAGGGAGATTTCTCAATGGACGAAGTAGATATTGCACTTAAAAATAATTTTAAAGCAGTTAGCTTTGGTTCAAACCGTTTAAGAACAGAAACAGCCGGACTTTATGTTTGTCAGGCTGCTTCTCTTTTATCTTAAAATTGTATTATCCTTTTAGTTTGGTCTTTATTTTTTTAAGCAATTCTGAAGTTTCTTTGTAATCGCTTTCACTCATTTTTTCTTTTTTTGCAGATTCAATTGCTTTTATTGCCTGAGTTTCGGCTTCTTTATAATTCTCGGCTTTAAATAATATTGCTGCATAAGTGTCTAAGTGCATGTAATAATCTTCTAGTTCGCAGGCACGTTTAGCCATGTTTACTGCAGCCTCTAGTTGTTTTTTATCGCTTACTTCTTCATAAAAAGTCCATGCCATTGAATTTAGTGCTGCAACATTAGAATTATTGTAAGTTAAAAATTCTGGTTTTGCGGCCATTTCAAAATACAATGGTTTATTAAATCGTTTGTTTAAACGCAATTCAGTTTCAAAAACGATCCTGTCGCTATATGGCCAGTTAAGTTTTAAAAAATCTTGTTTAGTTTTTTCAAAAGCTACTTTGTCTAATTCTTTTGATCTTAAATGTTCGGAAAAATACGTTAAGCCCAATTTTGAGATCTTATCTTCAACTTCTTTATTATATTTTAATTCAAATGCTTTATGGTTTTTAAGCAGGTATTTAATCTCTCTCGAATCAATATTGGTAACATTGTCGCGAATTAAAACCCAATTGGTTGTATTTACCAATTCCTCTTCTTTTGCCGTTTGAAGGTATTTGGTAACAGCTGCTGATGGATCTAAACAAGCACCTTCCATTAAAGAGATGTACTCGATGATGGTTTTTTCGTTTAGGCTTGTGTTTTCATAATAATTTTTCTTACCAATAAAATTTTCATCACTCGAAAAAGAGGCTTTTGCAAATGCAATAAATTCCATTGGTTTCATGTAGCCGGCACCACGATGAATGACATTGCCCTTACTGTCAATAACCAATAAATTAGGGGTAACAGTTTACATTATACTTTTTAGCAAATTCAATTCCTTCGCCCTTTTCCATATCAAATTTATAGTTTACAAAAGTTCTGTTAAAGTAATTTGCCACAGTATCTGTTGTAAATACCTCTTTAGACATTTTTTTGCACGGACCGCACCAGGTAGTGTAGGCATCAATAAAAATAAGTTTATTTTCTTTAGCTGCTTTTTGTAAAACAGATTCAAGATTACCTAATTCAAACACAATTTGTTTAGTTTGACTAAAGCAAACTCCTGAAAGTAGAAGAAAGAAAATGATACTGTATTTTTTCATTATATAAAGATTTAGT
Source organism: Flavobacteriales bacterium (assembly GCA_040382975.1). Lineage (GTDB taxonomy): Bacteria > Bacteroidota > Bacteroidia > B-17B0 > Aurantibacillaceae > Aurantibacillus. The sequence continues at coordinate 10,573 of JBEIEI010000035.1, read as the reverse complement.
ATCTCAAATATAAAGAATTGAAACGGTTAAAACAGAAATTAAATGATAATAAATGTTAGAAAAAGGGTTATAGTAAAGAGGTGATCTCTGAACTTAATGGATCAACTTTACTCGGAAAAAATTTAATGATATTTCCTTTTTCGTCAATTAAATATTTGCAAAAATTCCAATTAGGTGCGTTTTCACAAACGCCATTATCAGCTTTAGAACTTAACCATTTGTACAAAGGATGCGCATCACTTCCTGTAACGCTTATTTTATCCATCATTAAAAATGTTACACCGTAATTTTTTGTGCAAAAACTTTTAATTTCTGTGTTGGTGCCAGGCTCTTGTTTACCAAAATTATTTGCCGGAAAGCCTATTAATACCAACTTGCTGCCGTATTGCTGGTGTAAAGCTTGTAGGTTTTTATACTGTGGTGTGTAACCACACTCACTTGCTACATTGATCAACAGCATTTTTTTACCTTTAAATTTTGAAAGAGAGATCTCTTCTCCGTCTATTGTTTTTAATTTAAAGTCGTAAATGCTTCCTTTGGACATAGTAGTAGAGTTTTCTTTTTTGAAAGTTGTGCCTGCCCAAAAAAGGGTAACAATGGCAGTAATTAGTGATAAAGCGCTAAGTTTTAAAATTGATTTTTTCATAATGATGATTTTTAATAATAACGCTTTATTTATAAAATTGTTTAACTATTTACTTAAATATAAATTACGCTCGCTGTAAATGTTTTGAAAATATTCGTCCTGAAGGCTGTCAATAAAATAAATGGCTTCACCGGTACTCTTCATTTCAGGGCCCAATTCCTTTTGTATTTCAGGGAATTTCTCGTAACTAAATACCGGAACTTTAATGGCATAACCTTTTAATTTCGGATTAAATTTAAAGTCTTTTAATTTTGCGCCTAACATAACTTTAGTGGCATAATTTACATAAGGCTCATCATAAGCCTTAGCTATAAAAGGCACGGTACGACTAGCACGTGGGTTTGCCTCGATGATATAAACAACTTCATCCTTAATAGCAAATTGAATGTTTAATAAACCAACCGTTTTTAAGGCTAAAGCAATTTTGCGGGTATGATCTTCAATTTGTTTTATCACATTCGGACTAAGATCAAAAGGCGGTAATACGGCATAACTGTCGCCACTATGAATACCTGCCGGTTCAATATGTTCCATTATTCCAATAATGTAAACATCCGTTCCGTCACAAATAGAATCAGATTCTGCTTCTATCGCACCTTCCAAAAAGTGATCTAATAACACTTTATTATAGGGAAGATCATTTAATAATTTAACAACGTGCTGCTCCAATTCCTCTTCGTTAATTACGATCTTCATGCTTTGGCCGCCTAATACATAACTCGGACGAACCAATAAAGGGAAACCTAATGACTTTGATAATTCAATGCCTTCTTCAGCATCTTTAATCACACCAAACTTTGGGTACGGAATATTATTTTCTTTTAAAAGGTTTGAAAAACTTCCTCTGTCTTCGGCAAGATCTAACGATTTAAAATCTGTACCAATTATTTTAATACCGTAACGCTCAAGTTTTTCGGCCAATTTTAAAGCGGTTTGTCCGCCTAATTGCACAATAACGCCTTCGGGCTTTTCGTGTAAAATGATATCGTAAATATGTTCCCAAAAAACAGGTTCAAAATATAATTTATCGGCTGTGCTAAAATCGGTACTAACGGTTTCAGGGTTGCAATTGATCATGATGGTTTCATACCCCATTTCTTTTGCAGCTAAAACGCCGTGTACACAACTGTAATCAAATTCTATTCCCTGTCCAATACGGTTTGGACCGCTTCCTAAAATAACTACTTTCTTTTTATCTGTACGAATGCTTTCGTTCTCTTCTTCAAAAGTAGAGTAGTAGTAAGGTGTTTTTGCTTCAAATTCTGCAGCACAAGTATCAACTAATTTAAATACACGATTTATTTTAAGGTCGATTCTTTTGCTGTATACATCACTTTCTAAACATTTAATTAAGTGAGCAATTTGCCTATCGGCATATCCTTTTTGTTTGGCTTCGTATAACAGATCTTTAGGTATATTAGCTATGTTATGCTTAGCAATTTCATTCTCTAAGGCAATTAACTCTTCAATTTGCTCCAAAAACCACATATCAATTTTTGTGAGTTTTTGAATGGTTTTTATAGAGATACCAATTTTCATAGCATCGTATATCATAAATAAACGATTCCAGCTTGGACGCTCAAGGGCATTTAATAATTCTTGCTGATTGGTTATTTCTTTTCCATCAGCCCCTAAACCATTACGTTTAATTTCTAAACTCTGACAAGCCTTTTGTAAAGCTTCCTGAAAGCTACGACCAATACCCATTACCTCGCCAACCGATTTCATTTGAAAACCTAATTCGCGATTGCACCCTTTAAATTTATCAAAGTTCCAACGCGGTATCTTTACAATAACGTAATCTAACGTCGGTTCAAAATATGCCGAGGTTGATTTAGTGATCTCGTTAATTAACTCATCTAAACGGTAACCAATGGCTAGTTTGCTGGCAATACGCGCAATTGGGTAACCGGTTGCTTTACTGGCTAATGCAGATGAGCGAGAAACACGAGGATTGATCTCAATGGCAATGATATCCTCTTTATCGTCATTGCTTACAGCAAATTGTACATTACATCCTCCTGCAAAATTTCCAATACTGCGCATCATTTTAATGGCCATTGCACGCATCTTTTGGTAAGTAGAGTCGCTTAGGGTCATTGCCGGTGCAACGGTAATACTATCTCCGGTGTGCACGCCCATGGGGTCAAAATTCTCTATCGAGCAAATAATAGCAACGTTATCATTCGAATCTCTTAATAGCTCTAATTCGTATTCTTTCCAGCCTAAAACAGCTTTATCAATTAATACTTCGTGTATTGGAGATGTTTGTAGACCTCTATTTAAAAGAGCATCAAAATTTTCTTTTTCATATACTACCGATCCGCCGCTGCCACCAAGAGTAAATGAAGGACGGATAACAAGCGGGAATCCAAATTCCTGTGCAACGCCTTTTCCTTCTAAAAATGATTTTGCGATCTTACTTGGCGCCATACCAACACCAATTTCATTCATTCTTATACGAAATAAGTCACGGTCTTCTGTAACTTTGATAGCATCAATATCTACGCCTATCATGCGAACATTGTACTTTTTCCAAATGCCAAGATCCTCGCATTTTAAAGCAAGATTTAATGCTGTTTGTCCACCCATAGTTGGTAAAACCGCATCTATTTTTCTTTCTTCTAAGATCTTTACAATTGATTTTACTTCAAGAGGTAAAAGGTAGATGTTATCTGCTGTGACCTTATCTGTCATAATAGTTGCAGGATTGGAATTGATCAAAGTAACTTCAATTCCTTCTTCACGTAAACTTTTTGCAGATTGAGAACCGGAGTAATCAAATTCACAGGCTTGACCAATAATAATTGGACCGGAACCGATAATTAGTACAGATTTTATGGATGTATCTTTTGGCATAGTATTATAGAAAAATTTAAAACTTGGTATTTAACTTTAAATTCCTGCAAAGATAATAGAGAGATGGGATTGTAAAAAGAAAGATATTGACGAGATATTAATAAAAAACCCGAAACTGCTGTTTCGGGTCATAAAAGGCATATTAGTATTTAATTTTTTTATTATTCTGCTGGTTGTGAGTGGCTGGTATCTGTTTCTCTTTTTCCTTTTGCTTCTGCCACAACAATATCACGTTCATGTTGTCTGGTACCGTTTAATGCGTCAATCGCAGCTTGTCCTTCTGCATCATTTGGCATTTCAACAAAACCATATCCTTTGCTACGGCGTGTTTCTTTATCTTTAATGATTCGAACACTGGTTACTTCTCCATAGGGGCTAAATAATTCGCTAAGAGAATGTTCTTTTACTTTAAAGCTGATGTTGCTAACAAAAATGTTCATAATTCTTAATTCTAGGATTTGTATAACATAAAGGTAATTAAAATAACTAAAAATCCAAATATTTGATAATTTTTTTACTTTTGAGTGTTAACGGTGGTTAAGGCCTCTAAAATGACATCTTTTATGGTTAAATAAGTGTCGTTAAATGCAATTTGTTTAACCTCATTTTCTGAAAACCATTTTACCTCATCTATATTTTCTTCGGTTTGAGGTTTTAATTTTTTGGCATAATTTGTTTGCATATAAAACCAATAAGTTTGTTTTAAAGCATATCCTGTTTTATAAGGATAAATATGAAAGGTAGAGGCAAGTTGCTTAATTATTTTTAAATTTTTAACTGCACATTCTTCCTCGCACTCTCTTATGGCTGCATTTTCTATGGTTTCTTTTTTCTCTAATTTGCCCTTTGGCAGATCCCATTTACCCAATCGGTGAATAAATAAATACTCTTTATCTCTCTCTATAAAACCACCCGCAGCTTCGATGTAGGAAAAGTATTCTTTAAAAAAATCAGATACTTCATCAAAACTATAATTAAAAATTTGGACAGAATTAAAATTATTTTGGTCTAAAAAATCATCAATAATATTTTTTAACGTTTGTTTGTTTTCCTTATCGTAAATCTTAATTGTTTGATTTAGCGAAGATTGACTTTGACTTGACGCAAATTCAATAAATTTATTATTGAAATATATTTTTTTGTTCATAAAAAAGTGTGTTTAAACATAAAACTAAATCTAAATTTGTGCCATGACTTCCTTTGATAACCCAGCCTATAAAGTTGCTGAATTTTTATTACAAATAAAAGCTGTAAAGCTTCAACCCGAAAATCCATTTACATGGGCAAGTGGTATTAAATCACCTATTTACTGTGATAACAGAAAAACACTCTCGTATCCTCAAATTCGCACATTTATCCGTCAAACATTTGTTGATACTATAAATAAAAATTTCGCAAAGCCCGATGTTATTGCGGGAGTTGCTACCGGTGGTATTGCAATTGGAGCTTTAGTGGCTCAAGAAATGGGTCTGCCTTTTGTTTACGTTAGAAGCGAGGCTAAAAAACATGGTTTAACTAACATGATCGAGGGTGATGTTGAAAGTGGGCATAATGTAGTAGTTGTAGAAGATCTAATTAGCACAGGCGGAAGTAGTTTAAAAGCTGTTGAAGCTTTAAGAGAAAAAGGATGTAACGTTAAAGGTATGGTTGCTATTTTTACTTACGGTTTTGATGAAGCAGAACAAAATTTTAAAAAGGCCAAGTGCAATTTAAAAACCTTAACAGATTATAATACATTAATAAATACTGCTCTTACAAAGGAATATATTTCAGAAAAGGATCTTGAAAGTTTAAAGCAATGGAGAACTAATCCATCGGCTTGGGGACAAACAACCGTAAAATAACATGGCTGCTTTTACCATTAATAGCGAAACCAATAACACAGTATCTTCTTTAAAAAGTTTGTTTGATTTTTTAAGCGATTTTAAAAATTTTCAAACCATTTTACCGGAAGATAAAGTTGAGAATTTTCAATTTACGAGTGAAGAGTGCTCTTTTAATATTAAAGGCATTACGCCTATGAAAATTAAAAAAGTGGAAGCAAAACCTCATGAATTTATTTTGTTTTCAAGTGAAGGTTTGGCCAAATTTAATTTTAGTTTGAATGTTTTTTTTATTGGCGATGCTTCACAAAAAGGACAGTGTAAAATTGAATTAACCGGAGATCTTAACCCGTTTATTAAAGCGATGGCAGAAAAATCTTTAGCAGCTTTAACTAATACCATGTCGTTAAAACTAGCACAGTTAAATTTGGGTCAATAGCCAACTTTATTGGTTTCATGTGAATTAAAGGTGCCTATTGCTTTTGCAATTAGTTTATTTTCACGATTTACACAAAACACATCACAGCTTATTATTATAAAGCTATTACCTTTTTGCTCCACTTTTGCTTTGGTAACTAATTGTTCGTTCAATAAAGCCGGCGCTAAAAAGTTGGATTTATATTCTATTGTGCTTACTACTTTATTTTCTTTATGAACGCCAGATAAACCGGCAACTACTAAAGCCCAATCTATTAATGCTGAGATTAGGCCTCCATGCGCTGCATTTGGAGTAGCTAAATGATCTTTATTAATGGTAAATAGTCAACTACACCATCAGAAATAATCGTAAAATGCATACCCAAAAGCTTTCCGAAAAAACTATTTTCGATGTAATTTTCAATTAAATTTTTGTTGGTGGTGTTCATTTTTTTTGTTAGAAAAAATTATTTGGTTGTTAATTCATTGGCTAATTGGTTAAAATCAACCCCGTCAAAATTACCACTGCTCATCATTAACAGCACCTTATTATCCCAGTTTTTTGACTTTAAATAATTAGTTACATCCAAACTTTTTGTAAATACTTTTAGATCTTTTCGATTAAACGCTTGGTGAACTTGTTCTTCGGTTATTTCTTTTAGTTTTTTATGGGCAATTGTATGCGGATTAAAATAAACAATGGCTTCATCGGCCAGATCCATAGAGCCGTTATATTCTCTAAGAAAATCTTCGTTCAAACTGCTAAATGTATGTAATTCCATACAAGCAATAATATAACGCCCGCCTGAATGACCAAGTCGGGCAGGGTTAGTAAATTGTTTTTTAACAGCATCGGTAGTTGCTTTAAGTTTGGAAGGGGAATGCGCAAAGTCTTTATAAAAATTAAAGTTCTCATTTTTAAATACCAGCTCTAAACGCTTTGCCGCACCTTTAAACGACTGTATAGCTTCGTAAAAATGTTCATCTGTTATTCCAATTATATTGCAAACCATTCTTGCGCCATTTAAATTCATTAAGTTATGGTTGCCAAATATTTGTAATGGAATTTTTTTATTGCCAACTAATAAATTTGTGATGCCATTTATAATTTCGTTTGCCGGAATAGAGTAGGGGGTTTTAGTGATCTTATTATTAGCAGCATTCTTGCAGGTTTCGGCCAGCACCTTGTCTTCGGCGCAATAAATTAAATGTCCGTTTGGCTCAATTAAATTAATGAAGGTTGTAAACTGTTCAACATAATTTTCAAATGTTGGAAAAACGTTGATGTGATCCCATGCAATACCACTTATTATTGCAATGTTTGGTTTGTATAAATGAAATTTCGGACGGCGATCAATTGGCGAAGCTAAATACTCATCGCCCTCAATAACTGCAAATTTAGAGGTATTAGTTAAATTCACCATGGTATCAAACCCTTCTAGCTGCGCGCCAACTAAAAAATCTGTTTCTGTTTTATGATAATGCATCACATGAAGGATCATTGCTGTGATGGTAGTTTTACCATGACTTCCTCCAATAACAATACGCGTTTTATTTTTCGTAGCTTCATAAATATATTCAGGATATGAATATATTTTTAAACCCAATTCCTTTGCGCGAATTAATTCAGGATTGTCGGCGCGTGCATGCATGCCAAGAATTACGGCAGTAATATCACTTGTTATTTTTTCAGGAAACCAGCCAATTGCTGCAGGTAAAATTTCTGCTTTTGCTAAACGACTTTTACTTGGTTCGTTTATTTCATCATCGCTTCCGCTAACAATAAATCCTTTTTCATTTAGGGCCAACGCCATATTGTGCATTGCGCTTCCGCCAATAGCAATTAGGTGAACTTTTTCCATAGCATAAAGAAAGTAGTTTGGCGTTTGTATTTTGTAACAAAGTAAATTTATTATACACATAAAATTGTTTATCTTGTAAGCCAATTAAATACTGAAATTTTATGCAAAAAAAAATAGTTAAAGTTGGCAATATAGAATGTGGTTCTAAAGAATTGTTTTTGATCTCCGGTCCTTGCGTTATTGAAGACGAGATGATCATGATGAAAACCGCTGAAAAACTAAAAGAAGTTGGTGAGAAATTAAATATTAAGATCATTTATAAATCAAGTTTTTTAAAAGATAACCGCAGCAGTTTAAGTTATTACGATGGACCGGGTTTAGATAAGGGAATGAAAATTTTAGCCAAAGTAAAAGAACAATTTGGTTTTCCATTATTGACTGATATTCATGAAAGTCACCAAGCGGCTATTGCGGGCGAAGTGTGTGATGTATTGCAAATACCTGCTTATTTGTGTATGCAAAGTTCGCTATTAGTTGCTGCTGCAAAAACAGGTAAGGTGGTTAATATTAAACATGGTCAGTTTTTAGCGCCCGATAATATGAAGCATCCTGTTCAAAAATGTATTGATGCCGGTAATGATAATGTTATTTTAACTGAGCGTGGTTATGTATTTGGATATAACGATCTGATCGTTGATCCACGTAGTTTTTTTCATATGAATAATATTGGTTACCCTGTAGTATTTGATGTTACACATTGTGTACGTAAATACGGTATTCCAAGTGCAGATGCTAAGGGCGGCGCAAGAGAGTTTTTGCCGGTATTAAGCAGAGCAGGGGTAGCAAGCGGTATTGACGGGATGTTCATTGAAACACATCCTGAACCTACAAAAGCTTTATGCGATGCAGCTTCTCAGTTATGTGTTTATGATCTTGAAGAGTTTTTAAAACCGATAATTGAGATCCATAATGTAGTTAGAAAGTATACTTAATTTTAAATATTATTTAAAATATAAAACAAAAAAACCGATCAAATTTTTGATCGGTTTTTTTGTTTTAAGCTATTAGTTTTTATTTTTTACAAAATAAACAATGGTGCCAATAACGGCAACAACGGCTAAACTAAAAAAGAAAATTTTCCAGGCACTATATGGTCTTTCTCCTTGTACTTCGCCTGTTCTTGCATTAATTGTAAAACGAAAAACTTTGTTGTTGTATTTGTAAGCGCTTATCCATAATGGCAACAAAATATGTTTAAAGGATATAGTGTTATACTCTGTATTTATGGAAGTAATTTGTTGCGTATCGCCACCAATATCATTTCTTATAGAGCTTTCAATTACAGGTAACATACGTTCTTTAGCTTCTTCAAAACCCGGTTTTAATTCGGTTTGATAGCTTTCGGTTACAAAACCCGCTAAGTATTGATCATTATAGCTTACAAGTTCAGGCAGATCCCATGGTTCTAATTCCTGAACCAATTTTTTTGGCAAGGAATGCGAGGCGCAAACTAAAATATCATCAAACGAATTATTAACTGTTCCGCTTGCCGGATACCAATTGGTATGTCTAACCTGGCGTGTTTGGGTCCTACCTTGACTATCTTTATAGGTTTCTGTTACATAATAGTAAACACCTCTTAAACCAGAATAACTGCTGTGTGTATTGCTATCATAGGTCCAATAAGGCATATACACACCTTTTAATTTTTCTAAACTATTGTGTGCGTAATCTTTTAATTTATTTGGAGCAAACCATAAACCGCCAACCCATTTTACAAATCCATCTTTTGCGGCATTGCGTTCTACTTTAAAAGGTAAAACATATTTTGGTTTAATAAGATCGCAAGTTGAAGCATTTTTTACAACTAATGGCGTGTCGCAATAGGGACAATTAGACGAAGTTACATTGGGTGCTAAAGTTGTTGAAGATCCGCAGCTGTCGCACTTTACAGTAGATATAGTTTGTTTTTCTGATGATGAAATAGTTTGTTCTAAAAAACTTGTGTAATCATTTTCAATTATTTCAGTTTTTTCGCTAATAATTTCATTATCAGTGTTGCAATATTCGCAATTTAAATGTTGTGTTCCGGGTGCAAATTTTAAATTGGCACCGCAGTTTTTGCACTTTATGGTGTTTGCGGTTTCCGCGGTAGGTTCAAAAGTATGCTCACTCATTATAATAATTTCTAATTGTAAACTAGATCATTTTATTTCTTTTTACAAGATAAGTATAAAGTATATTATCAAAGCCTTTATTAATATCTGCCTCCACAAAATCGATCTTATATTGTCCGCATTTTAGTTTTAAAAGATCTTTATATTGATTGATAGACTGCTGATATTGCTCTTTTATTTGACTGGGATTAAGTTTGATCTCTTCACCACTTTCAAGATCAATAAAATGATAAGGTTTGTTCTCAAATTCAAAATCTATTTCTTTTGATTTATCTACAACATGAAATAAAATAACTTCATGTTTACGATATTTTAAATGTTGGAGGGCAGAAAATAACTCGTCGTTTTCGGACGAATTATCAAACATATCACTAAAAATAATCACTAACGAACGTTGATGAATTATTTCGGCAATTTGATTTAAAGTTTTTGCTGCAGATGTATTTTTACTCTCAAAATTTTTATCTAAAATTTCTTCAAGAGAATTGTAAATTAATTTTTGATGAGAAGGACTTCCTTTAGGCGCAAAATGTTTTACAATTTCGTTCTCGAACAAGGTTAATCCAAATGCATCTCGCTGTTGTTTTAACAGTTCGCAAAGTGCAGCAGAAGAGTAGATGCTAAAATTAAGTTTATTGTTTTCTGAGTCTTTTGGAAATTGCATACTTGCCGAAATATCAATTACAATTTGGCAACGTAAATTTGTTTCTTCTTCGTAGCGCTTAACAAAGAGTTTACCCGAACGAGCAAATAATTTCCAATCAATATGCCGAGTACTTTCTCCGGTATTGTATAGTCGGTGTTCGGCAAACTCAACAGAAAAACCATGAAAAGGACTTTTATGCATGC